>JAYUCN010000296.1:0-2118 GCA_043740335.1 Planctomycetota bacterium | reverse complement strand
CGCCGAACAGGCCGATCTTGCCGCCCTTCGCGAACGGGCACAGCAGGTCGACGACCTTGATGCCCGTCTCGAACACTTCGGTGATCGCCTGCTGCTCGTCGTAGGTCGGTGCCGCGCGATGGATCGGTAACCTGCCCGAGGCCGCGACCGGCGGCATCGGCTTGCCCGTGCGCGGATGCGCGACGTTCACTTCGAGGGCGCGACCCAGCACGTCGAACAGGCGACCGCGGGTGGCCGCACCGACCGGCACCGAGATCGGTGCGCCGGTGTCGTTCGCGGGCATGCCGCGGCTCATGCCGTCGGTCGTCGACATCGAGACGCAGCGCGCCGTGCTGTTGCCGAGCTGCTGTGCTACCTCGAGCACGAGGTCGATGCCGCGCGCCTTGTCGACCACGGTGATCGCGTTGTAGAGATTGGGCATGTGCCCCTCGGGGAACTGCACGTCCACCACGGGGCCGAACACTTGCAGGATCTTGCCTTCCATCTGGGTGGTGGTCGTCACTTCTATGTCCTCGGTTTCAGATCTCGCTCGGAATGTCGCTCAGGAATCTGCTGCCTAGCTCACGGCACTGGCGCCGCCGATGATGTCGAGCAGCTCCTTGGTGATGTTCTCCTGGCGTGCTCTGTTGTAGACCTTCTTCAGGCCCTTGGTCATGCGCGCGGCGGCGTCGGTCGCGCCCTTCATCGCCATGCGGCGGCTGGCGTGTTCGCTCGCGAGCGATTGCAGCATCGCGTCGAACACCACGGCTTCGAGGTAGCGCGGCATCAGCCGGTTGAACACGGTCGTCGCATCGGGCTCGAGCAGGAAGTCGAGTTCGTACTTCGCCTCGGCCTGTGCCCCGACCGCGATCGAGGCAATCGGCAAGAACGGCGAGTTCGTCGGCACGAACTTGCTCATCGACTGGAAGCGCGTGAAGAAGAGCCGCACCTCGTCGACGACGCCGGTCGTGAACGCCTCGACGAGCGCCTGACCGACCATCTTCGCCGCCGCGAAGTCGGCCTTGTCGAGCGGCGGCTCGACGAAGAACCGTTCGACCGCGAACCCGCGCCGCGTCAACCACGTGTAGCCCTTGCGACCGTAGCACCAGAACTTGACCTGCTTGCCGCCCGCGATCAGCTCGTCGGCCTGACGCTTCAGCGCGAACAGCAGGTTGCTGTTGTACGAGCCGCACAGGCCGCGATCCGAGGTGACGACGAAGAAGCCGACGGTCGCGACCTCGCGGCGCCTGAACAGTGGCACGTCACCGCTGACGTGGCTGGCGACCCGCTCGATCATGTGCTGGATCTCCTCGGTGTACGGATGGAAGCTCTGCGCCTTGGCCTGGGCCTTGCGCAACCGCATCGACGCGACCATCTCCATCGCGCGCGTGATCTGCGCGATGCTGGTCACCGACTTGATGCGGCCGCGGAGTTCCTTGAGGTTTGCCATGGGAGCTTGTCAGGTCTGACCGGTCAGGCCAGGAACTCGCCCCGGAACTTCGCGCAGATCTCGTCGCACTTCTTCTGGAGCACGTCGGTCCACTTCTTGTCCTTGCGCAGCGCCTCGAGCACGTCGGCGTGGTTGCTGCGCACGAACGCGAGGTACTTCTTGTCGAAGTCCGCCACGCGGTTGAGCGGGATGCTGTCTAGGGCACCCGACGATCCCGCATAGAGGATCACGACCTGCTCCTCGACGGGCACCGGCGCGAACTCCGGCTGCTTCAGGATCTCGGTCATGCGCTGGCCGCGCGTGATCGCCTGCGCCGTCGCCTTGTCGAGGTCGCTGCCGAACTGCGCGAACGCCGCGAGTTCGCGGTACTGCGCCAGGTCCAAGCGCAGACTGCCGGCAACCTGCCGCATGGCTTTGACCTGCGCGGAACCGCCGACGCGGGACACCGAGTTGCCGACGTTGATCGCAGGCCGGAAGCCCTGGTTGAACAGGTCGGCTTCGAGGAAGATCTGGCCGTCCGTGATCGAGATGACGTTGGTCGGAATGTACGCGGAAAGGTCGCCGGCCTGTGTCTCGATGATCGGCAGCGCGGTGAGCGAACCGCCACCGAGTTCGGTTCTCAGCTTCGCTGCGCGCTCGAGCAGGCGCGAGTGCAGGTAGAACACGTCGCCGGGGTACGCCTCGCGGCC
>JAYUCN010000295.1:0-2119 GCA_043740335.1 Planctomycetota bacterium | reverse complement strand
GCGTCGGGTGGCGCTCGACCGCCTCGTCGATCGACTGCTCGCCGAACTGGTGGCCAGTGAATCGGGTGCGGTGGCGCCGACCGTGGCGCGGGCAGTGGCGCCGAACGCCGTCATGGAGCAAGGCTGAGACATGCTCTACTGGCTCGCACCGTGGTTGTTCTCGACGGACATGTGCCGATTGCTCGGCTACATCTCCTTCCGGGCAGCCGGTGCGGCGGTGACGGCGTTCCTGCTGGCACTCGTGCTCGGGCCGCGGGTGATCGCCTGGTTGGCGCTGCAGGGCATTGGCGAACGCGTCGACGGCACGGGCAGCAAGACCCTGGACGATCTGCACGCGCACAAACACGGCACGCCGACGATGGGCGGGCTCTTCGTCGTCGGTGCGATCCTCGCCTCGTGCCTCTGCTGGTTGCGCTTCGACGGGCCGAATCAGTTCTCGATGCCGGGCATCCTGCTGATCGCCGGCTTCGCCGCCATCGGCCTCTGGGACGACTGGGTGAAGCTGCACAACCCCGCCAAGCGTGGCATCGGCAAGCGCGAGAAGCAGGGAGCACTGACGATCGTGGCCCTGCTCACCGCCCTCTGGTTGCTTGGACCCGCGGGACTCCAGGCAGGCCTTGGTGGGCCGCACCTCTACGTGCCGTTTGCGAAGGACATCGCCGTCGACCTGACCGTCGCCTTTGGCCTGCCGTTCCTGGTGCTCGCTGTACTCGTGCTGACCGGCTCTGCGAACGCGGTCAATCTGACCGACGGCCTCGACGGCCTCGCGACCGGTTGCATCACTACGGCGGCGATCGCCTACGCGGTCATCACCTATGCCGTCGGGCGCACCGACTGGTCGCAGTACCTGCTGGTCCCGCACGTGGCCGGTGCCGGCGAGATGACCGTGATGATGGCGGCGTTGCTCGGAGGCGCGCTCGGGTTCCTCTGGTTCAACGCAGCACCAGCCCTCGTCTTCATGGGCGATGTCGGCAGCCTCGGCCTTGGCGGAGCGCTCGGCTACGCGGCGCTCGTGAGCCGCACGGAGATCGTGCTGCTCGTCGTCGGCGGTGTCTTCGTCGCCGAAGCGCTCTCCGTGATCATCCAGGTGGCGTCGTTCAAGCTGCGTGGCAAGCGCGTGTTCCGCTGCGCCCCGCTGCACCATCATTTCCAGTTCCGTGGCATGCCGGAGACCCGCGTCGTCGTGCGCACGTGGGTCGTCTCGGCGCTGCTGGCGTTGTGCAGCCTGGCACTGTTCAAGGTGCGTTGATGACCGCCGTCGCTTCGGCCCAGGATCGCTGCGGTGAGCGCGGGAACGCCGCTCACGTGCGCGAACTCGACTGGCTCATGCTCGTCACCGTTGCGCTGTGCTGTCTCGGCCTCGTGATGGCCGTGTCGGTGCGCGGCGCCGAGGTCGACATGGGGCCGCTCGCGGCGATGAAGCAGCAGGGCAGCAAGCTCCTGGCCGGACTCGTCGCGTTCCTGCTCGCGGCCTTGGTGCCGATGTCGTTCGTGCGTCGTGCGGCCTTGCCGGCCTTCCTGTTGGCCACGGCGTGCTGCCTGCTCGTGCCGTTCCTCGGTGCCGAGATCAAGGGTGCCCACCGCTGGATCCGGTTCGGCAGCCTCCAGTTCCAGCCCGTCGAACCGGCGCGGTTCTTCATGATCCCCGCCGTGGCGTGGTTCCTCGCGCGCGCCGGGGTTTCGGTGTCGACCTTCCGAGCCGGCTTCCTGCCGGCGATGGGCTGCGCTGGCCTGCTGGTCGGTGCCTTGCTGCTGCAGCCGGACAACGGCAATGCGCTGCTCGTGCTGGCCCTGGCTGGCTGCCTGTGTCTGCTGGCCGGCGTGCGGTTCCTGCACTTCCTGCCGGTGGCTCTCGTGGGTCTCACCGGGCTCGTGATGGCGGCCCTGCAACACGGCTACGTGCACGATCGGCTCGCCGGGGTGATGTCGACGAAGCCCGATTCGCAGGTGGGGCTCGGCCTCATCGCCGTTGGCTCGGGTGGCCTCGTCGGGCGCGGTCTCGGGCAGGGCTGGATGAAGATGGGCTACGTACCGGAGGCGCACAACGACTTCGTGTTCGCGATCGTCGCCGAGGAGTTCGGCTTCGTCGGTTCCCTGTTCGTGCTCGGCGCGTTCACCG
>JAYUCN010000294.1:0-5212 GCA_043740335.1 Planctomycetota bacterium | reverse complement strand
CAACTTCCTCGTGCGATGAACCGGTTCGAACGGAGTCGCGCCATCGACGAGCTCGCCACGCGCGATCCGGAGCATCTCGGCTACGGCTACGCCGACAGCCAGCATGCATGGCACCACGATCCGGCGATCGAGCAGGGGCGCACGAGCTGGCATGAGTGGCTCGAACTCGTGAGCACGACGACGCAGCGCGCGACGATCGTGCAGATCGGCCTGGGACGGCGCGGCGGCGGCCACCTCGCGTTGCTGACCGTGGCCGCGCGCGTGGTGACGGTCGAGATCGACGCTGTGCGCGTCGCGGCGTTGCGGAGCACGGCGGGCTTCGATGCGGAACGTTCGGTGTTGATCGCTGGCGACTCGGCGAACGCGGAGGTCGCGGCGGCCGTGCGCCGGGCAGCCCCCGTGTGCGACGTGCTGCTGCTGGATGGTGGCTGTACCTACGAGCACATGCGTTCTGACTGGGAACGCTACGCGCCGCTCGTGCGCGACGGCGGCCTCGTGGCGCTCGTCGACCGCAGCCAGGTGCAGGCGAACGACCGCCGCCGGTTCGACGTCGATCGTCTCATCCTCGATCTCGAGCGCGACGTGCTGCAGCCCTGCGGCGTGCGCTGGCGCCGGCACGGCAACGCGCACGCAATCCACACCTACGTGCAGACCGCGGCGGTGCGGGCGGAAGGGAAGTCGCTGGCGTGGCCACCGGGGTTCTGCCGCACCGGGGTCCCGCAGGGGCTTGGCGAGTCGGCTGGCTTCTCGCTGTGGGCCGGGCAGGATCGTGTCGTCGCCGTGCCCACGGCGACCGGGACGTTCTGCGCGCGCGCGCTGCATCGCAACGAGTACGCGGTGGTACTGACGGCGGCCGACGAACCAGCGCTGCGCGCGCTCGTGCTGGCATGGACGATCGTGGCACCGCGACTCGCACAGGCGCGGCGGCTGCTGCGCACCGACTGCGTCGCGGCCGCGGCGGCTGCGGTCGCCGCCGTGCGTAGCGAGTATCCGTCGTTGCGCGCGTGGTTGATCGCGTGCGTCGAACAGGCGCCATGGAACCGCGCGCTGCTGTTGGCGCTCGGCACGCTGTCCTTGTTCGGCGACGCCCCGCGCGAGGGCGCGTTGCTGCTGCGCCGCGCGTTGCAACTCGAGCTGCTCGATGCCGAACTCATGCAGACCGTGGCGGCGGCGTTCCTGCAGGTGCTCGGCGACGAGGCCGGGGCGCGGGCGCTGCTGGCGGCGGCGAAGCAGCACCTGCGGGGTCGCAAAATCGCCCAGGTCTGCCACACCACGTTGCGCGGTCACGTGCTGTGGGACTACCCGCAGCTGCTGACCTCCGTTCATGGCGTGCTCGAGGTGGGCGCCCACCGTGGCGAACACATAGCCGCGTGGAGCCAGCTCGAACTCAAAGACCAGTGCTACGTCGAAGCGAACCCGACCGCGTTCGCCGAGCTGGAACGGACCTGCCGCGAAGCCCGCTTCGGTCGGACCCTCGCGGTGGCGGCCGCGGTCGGGGCCACGTCGTGCGTGCGCACGCTGCACTGCGGTGCTTCCACTGCGCACGCTTCGTTCCTGCGCACGCACGCGCAAGCACCGCGGTCGTCGACGGAGCAGCAGACGCACGCGGTCGAAGTGCCGGTGACCACGCTCGACGAGCTTGTCGCCGCCGGTCGCATCGAGCCGCGGCGCTACAACCTGCTGTTCGTCGACACCAACGGCACGGAACTCGACGTGCTGCGCGGCGCTGGCGAACTGCTGCGCCACGTCGACATCGTCTGCGTGGCCGTGTTCCTGCAGCCCGTCTACGAAGGGGCGCCGATGCCGCAGGAGATCCAGGCGTTCCTGCGCGAACTGCACGATGGCGATGGCTTTGGCCTGCGCGCGTTCGAACCGTCTGCCGATGCGCGGCGCGGCAGCGCGGTCTTCCGTCGCCTCAAGGTGCGGGGGGTGATGCCGTGAGCAGCTTGTTCCTCTACCACAACGGGCGGCGCGGTGAGGTGCTGCTGTGCCGGGCGCTCTACCGCGCCGTGCTGGCGGCAAGCACCGAACTCGTGGTCGGCGCTTGCCGCGGCGATGGCGAACTGTTCGCGGGCCTTGGCCCACGCTGCCGCGTCGTCGAGAGCTCGTTCCGCAACACGGCGCACGGCGCCCCGCTCGACCTCATCGCCCACTGCCCGCCCGGCATGACGGCGATCGAGGTCTGGCTCGGCGGCAACGAGAGCGTGCCGACGTACCAGTGGCCCGACGTCGTCGACGCGTTCCCTCGCGACTTGCGGCGGCATGGCAGAGACCTTGTCGTCGCGGATTCGCGGGGCCCCGTGCCGATGCTCGACTTCGCGGGTGACATCGCCATGCCGCCGCTGCGGCGGCCTTCGATCTACCTCGACACGGCACGCACGGCGAACGACGCGTGCTGGTTCGTCTACGACCTGGAACGGTTGGCGCGCGTGTTGCCGGAGCACGACCTGTTGTGCACGGCCCCGCCGCCGTGCGTGGCCGAGAACGTCGTCGACATCTCGCACCTGGCGTGGTCAGCACGCAGCCGACTCAGCGAAGCTTGCGAAGCGCTCGTCGGCACGACCATGGATCCGTTCGTCGTCACCATGACGGCAGCGAATCGTTGGCGACCCAAGGCCCTGTGCGGCTACGACGCGCGCGTCCAAGCACCGTTCTGGGACTACCCGGGCAACCCGATGGAACTGCTCGCGACGATGGACGAGCTCGTCGACTTCCTGTTGGCGAACGTCGTCGAACGGAGCTGCCGATGAGCACCGTCGCCCCGCCACGGCTCGCCGTCGGCGACCTGATGGCGCGTCTGCACGGACTCGTCGCCGCCTGGCACCTCGAGGCCATCGTGCAGACGGGCTGCACGTACGCGGCCCTGACCCGGCAACTGCTCGGCCTCGGCCCGCCCGTGACGGCCATCGACGTGCGGCCCGACGCGGTCTCAGCCTTGCGCGCGGACCTCGGCGATGGCGGCGCGCGGTTGCGCGTCGTGCAGGGCCATCCGGGCCGGACGCTCGCCGACTTGCGGTGCCAGTTTCCTGGCCGGTCGCTCTGGGTGTTCGGTCACCAGGGGCTGCCGATGTCGACCGTGCGCGACGAACTCTTCTGGGTGCCGCGCGGCCGCGGCGTGATCGTCGTGCTGCAGGACCCGACCGCCTCGCTCTCGGGCTACGCAGACGTGCAGGACCAACTGCTGCGCTGGTCGCCCGATCACCACGTGGAATGGCACGCGGTGGGCGACGGCAGTGTCGCCCTGCTCGTGCTACCGCGCCCGCGCGTGCACGTGACCTTCCTCATCGAGAGGTTCACCCACGCCTACGGCACTTCGGGCCTGTCGATCAATCTCGACAACCTGGTGGCGACGCTCGCCGCGACGGGCCTCGCGACCTGGAACGTCGTGCACTACGACGAGTGCTTGCACGAAGGTCGCGGGATCCAGCTCGCCGAGATCAGCAAGCCCGCGACGGCCGACGTGCACGTGCTCGCCTGCACGTTGCACTACCACAGTCGCAGCAATCCGACGGTGGCGCTGCTCGAACAGTGCAAGGCGACCGGCAGCCGCGTCGCGTTCTTCTGGCTCGACAAGAAGATCAGCCAGCACACGCCCGAGTACTACCGGGTCGCCGACCTCAACGTCGTGCTCGACGGCAACGACTTCGACCTTCCCAATGCGTGGCCGATCTTCACGCCGAAGAACCCGCGCTTCTTCCACGACCCTGGCCTCTCCCGCGACATCGACGTGAGCCTCGTCGGTGAGGTCCGCTACCTGTCGCAACGCAAGGCGATGGTCGAACGGCTCCAGCAGGAGTCGCGCGTGCGCGTGCAGATGTTCCGCACCAGTGCGGCGGACCCGGGGCGTGCGCTCTCGATCAGCGAGTACGCGAATCTCTACCAACGCTCGCGCATCTCGCTGGCGATGACGAAGGACACCGTGCGGCAACTGAAGGGGCGCGTGTTCGAGGTGCTGCACTGCGGTGCCTTGCTCCTGTGCGACGTGAACCATCACGTCAGCCACTACCTGGAACCCGGCGTCGAGTACGTCACGTGGCGCGACTACGAGGACCTCGTCGATAAGGCGTGCTACTACCTCGAGCACGAGGACGAACGGGCCGCGATTGCGGCGGCGGGGCATCGCCGCGTCGTCACGCACTACAACCACGACGTGTTCTGGCGCAGCCTGCTGGCGCGCCTCGGCGCCTCGGCGGCCGGCTTCTACGCGCGAACCTAGGAGAGGAACCATGGCGAAGAGCACGCAGCGGCGCATCTACCTCGGCGAGTTCAACCTGCTCATGAACGGGTCGACCTACCTGCCGCTCGTGTCGGGTCTGCTGCGCGCCAACGCCGAGCAGTCCGAGCTCGTGCGCGAGCACTTCGCCTGGGCGCCGTTCCTGTTCCACAACGACCGGCTCGACCGGCTCGTCGGCCGCTACGAACAGCCGGCGGTCGCGGCGTTCAGTTCGCTCATGTGGAACGCGCAGCTCTGCCTCCGCGTCGCCGCACAGGTCAAGCAGCGCTTCCCGAAGTGTCTGGTCGTCTTCGGCGGCGCCAACGTGCCGCACCATCCCGACGAGTTCCTGCGTCAGCATCCGTTCATCGACGCGACGGTGCGCGGGGAAGGCGAGAGTCCGTTCGCGGCGATGCTCGAACGGCTCGCGGTGGCGAACGACTCGACGGACGTCGATCTGAACGGCATTCCGGGCACGTCGTGGCGCACGCCGAAGGGCGAGTTCCGTCATTGCGAGACCGACCAGTCGTTCGTGAAGGATCTCGACCACTACCCGTCGCCGTACCTCGAAGGGCTCTACGAGGACGTCTTCCAGCAGCATCCCGAGCTCCAGTTCCAGACCATCATCGAGACCAACCGCGGCTGCCCGTTCCAGTGCACGTTCTGCTACTGGGGCAAGGGCGGCATGTCGCGCAAGTACCGCTTCCACGGCATCGACCGCGTCAAAGCGGAGATCGAGTGGATGGCCGAGAAGAAGATCCAGTACGTGTTCAACGCCGACAGCAACTTCGGCATGCACCGTAGAGACATGGAGATCGCCGAGTTCCTCGTCGCGACCAAGGAACGCACGGGCTTCCCGCACAAGTTCCGCACGTGCTACGGCAAGAACACCGACGAGAAGATCTTCGCGATCGGCAAGCTGTTCCACGAGCACGGGCTCGAGAAGGGCATCACGATCAGCTACCAGAGCACAGACGAGACGGTGCAGAAGAACATCAA
>JAYUCN010000293.1:0-5221 GCA_043740335.1 Planctomycetota bacterium | reverse complement strand
CGCACCGCGACGAGTTCTCCGACACGATGGCCTTCGTACTGCATGGACCCGAACGCACCGTGTTGTTCGTGCCCGACGTCGATGCGTGGGAACGCGCGCCCGGCCTGCTCGACCGTCTGCTCGCCGGCGTCGACATCGCCTACCTCGACGGCACGTTCTTCGACGGCAGCGAACTGCCCGAACGCGACCTCGCCGAGATCCGTCATCCGTTCATGACGACGACGATGCAGCTGCTCGCCGAGACGGCGCGGCAGCGACCGGGCGCGATCCGCTTCCTCCATTGCAACCACACCAACCCCGTGCTGCACGACGCCGCGGTTCGCGAACGCGTGGTTGCAGCGGGGTTCGGCATGGCCGAGCAGGGCGAACGTGTGCGACTGTAGCCGCGAGGCGCGCTGCGTCCGGTATCCGCACACCATCTGGTCGGGACCAGGGAAAGACGGCACAATGGGAGCATGAACTGGCGCGACCGGATCGTGGCGGACCCGCAGGTGCTCGTCGGCAAGGCCGTGATCAAGGGCACCCGACTCAGCGTCGAGTTGTTGATGGACCTGCTGGCTCGCGGCTACACGAGAGAGCAGATCCTCCAGCAGTATCCGCAGCTGGCCACCGAGGACATCCAGGCCTGTCTCGCGTACGCCGCGGAAGTGCTGCGCTCCGAGCGGATGTTCGGCCTGCCTGCCTAGGCATCATGCTGCGCATTCTGGCCAACGAGAACGTGCCCGGTCCTGTCGTTGCCTTGCTGCGCCAGCGGGGGCACGACGTTGCCTGGGTCGCGGAAGACCAGCGTGGTGCCGGCGACAGGGAAGTGCTCGACCGTGCCCAGCGAGAAATGCGTCTCGTCGTCACGTTCGACAAGGACTTCGGCGAACTGGCCTTTCTGTCGCGTCTGCCTGCAGCCCTCGGGATCGTGCTGTTCCGGCTCTCGGGTTCTTCGCCGGACATCGACAACCAGCGCGTGGTCCTGGCACTCGAGAGTCGCGGGGATTGGTCCGGTCAGTTCACGATTGTCGAGGACGACCGGATTCGCACGCGGGCGCTGCCGAAGTCGTAGGGACTCCATGCCGACCGTCGTCCCGCCGGTGGAGGTTCACGGACCGATGCGGATCTGCAGGCCGTTGCTGAGCGAGATGCCCCCGATCGGTGCCGGGTCGAGCACGCCGGCCTGCAGGTAGACACTCGCGTTCACGAGGCTTGCGCTCATCGGAATGGCCACGTTGAGCGTGCCCGAGCCAGCACCGGGGCTGCCGAATGTACCACTGAGACCGACCGTCGACACAGTCAGCGGTGGCAGCACGAGCAGGGTGCCGCCGAACAGGGGGATCGACGCGCTGGCGTTGCCCACGGCGATCGCCGCGACCGAGCCACCGTAGCCGCGCGCCACGTTCACCGTGATCGTGTTGCCGATGCGCACGATGCCGCCGGCGAACAACTCCGGCACGATGCCCCCGGTGCCGGCGAGGCCGACGCCGTACGGAATCGAACGCAGCGCCGAGTTGGCGTTCACGAAGCCCCAGCCGAACGTCGTGTCGTAGCCGAGGGTCCCGCGTTCGCGCGCGGCGCGCAGTGCGAGTTCCACGTAGGGCGCACTCATGCCCGGCGTCTGCGACAGGACCAACGCCGCGACGCCGGCGGTGTAAGGCGAGGCGAACGAGGTGCCGTTGACGAGCCCGTAGTCGCCGGCGTAGTAGCCATCCACTCCCGTGCGGTCGGTCGAGTAGATGTTCTGGCCCGGGGCCGAGAAGTCGGTGCCGACGCCATGGTTGCTGAACGACGCGAGGTTGCCGTTCGAAGCCAGCGCGGCGACGGCGTTGACCACGACGAGCGACGACGGGTAGGTGATCGTGGTCGCCGAACTGTCGTTGCCGGCCGAAGCGAAGTGCACGATGCCGGCCGCATAGGTCGAGGCGTACTGGCTGTCGATGGCCGCCGAGGTGAAGCCGTAGCCGTTGCTGTTGTTCGTCACGCGCGCGCCCTGGCTCTGCGCAAAGGCCAGCGCACTGACGGTCCAGCTCGCATTCGAAGTCCAGGAGCCATCGCAGGCGGCCGTCGAGATGAACGCTCGCGCCGAGATCGAGCGGCAGGCCGGCGCCGTGCCTACCGTGCCGAGCGCGTTGTTGATGATGGCGGTGGCGCAGCCCGCGACCGCCGTGCCGTGGTTGTCGCAGGGGCCGACTGGCCCGCCGCCGCCACCTTGCCCCGTGAAGTCGGCGCCGGCGAGCTGGTTGATGTCCGGATGGTTCTGTTGCACGCCGGTGTCGATCACGACGACCCGCACGGTCGCATTGCCGGTGGTGACGTCCCACGCCAGGTCGCAGTCCATGTCCATGCCGGGGACGCCCGTGAACTGGCCTGTGTTCAGCATGCCCCAGAGCTGCGACCAACCGGGGTCGTTGGGGATCAAGTCACCCTTGCCCGAGAACTGCCAGTCGGGCTCGGCCCACGCCATGCGCGGATCGGCCGCCAGTCGGTTGGCTTCCGTCAACACGTCGAGGCCGTTGCGGGCGGCGCTGTGCGCGCGCAGGGCACCGGCCATGCCGCCGAACTCGACGTCGAGTACCGTCGCGGTCGGTACCAGTTCGTGCAGGATGTCGAGCGTGCGTGCGGGCCCCGGTTGCTTGCACAGCAACAAGTCCGGGGTGATCGTCGCGAAGGCGCCATCGATGCCGTGGAACACGGGGGCCGCGAACTGCACGGCGGCGGTCTGCACCGCGCGGTCGAGCAGCGCGCGCAGTTCGCCGAGGTTCACGGGCTGATCGCGCAGCGCAATCAGGTGCCAGTGCTGCACCCCGGTCGGAACGGCAGCGCTGCCAGAGATCCCCTGGTCCCGCAAGGTGACGAGCAGGTTGTCGGCGGTGACGTCGGTCCGGCACTGCACGGCGATGCGCGTGCGATCGAGGTCGAGCGCCTCGCGGCGTCCCGCGTAGTAGCGGTACAGCTCGTCGGGTGGCGACGACTGGGCGAGGATGGGTGAGATGAGGCTGAGGGCCACGATCGGCCACAGGCGACGGTGATGGGTGCTGGCGGAACGCATGGGTCTCCTGACTTGGAACGAAGTGGGCGCCGACGGGCGGCGTGCTTCTGCAATCGCAGCTTTCCCCATACCGTTCGCTGGCCGTGACGGCAAGCGGGCCTCCGTCTCCGTACCGTCTCCGTCGACCTTGGCGCCTCGGGGCGCAGGGCGAACGAGTGCGACTGTGGTCGGCAGCACGCGCTCCGGATTCCTGGTAGTTTGTCACATCGCCATTCCACCATGGGCATGGCTTTCTTCATGACGACTCGACCCGGTTCCGTTCCTACCCTCCATTCTGGCGACAAGCCTTCCCGCGCGGAGTTCGAGCGCCGCTTCGACGCGACGCCAAACCTGAAGCGAGCCGAACTGATCGATGGCATCGCGTACGTCGCCTCGCCGGTGCGACACGTCTACCACGGGCACCCACACAGTGTGCTCACCATGTAGGTGGGGTTCTACGTCAAGGAGACGCCGGGACTCGACCTCGGCGAAGAGAGTTCGTTGCGCTTCGGCGAGGACAACATGCCGCAGCCGGATGTTCTACTGCGTCTGCCGGAGCAGCACGGCGGGCAGTCACGCATCGACGCGGAAGGGTATGTGGTCGGCCCGCCCGAACTCGTGGGTCAGGTGGCGGCGAGTTCGGTCAGCTACGACCTGCACCAGAAACTCGACGTGTACCGCCGCAACGGGGTGCAGGAGTACGTCGTGCACCGTGTCGACGACGGTGAAGTGGACTGGTTCGTGCTGCGCGAAGGGCGCTACGTGCGGCAGGAGGTGGACACGGCGGGCATCCTGCGCAGCACGCTCTTCCCCGGACTGTGGCTCGACGTCGAGGCGTTGCTGGGGGAGACCTGCGCGCGCTGTGCGCATGCATCGAACGCGGCACCGCCGACCCGGTGCACGCCGCGTTCGCGGCGCGCCTGCGATCACGCTGAGTCGCGCTTACAACGCCTTCAGCACGCGCTCCGCGACCTTCGCTCCCGTGAACCCGAAGTGCTCGGCGACGACCTTGTAGGGCGCACTCGCGCCGAACGTCATCTGCCCGATGCAGCGATCCAACCGCCCCGTGAACTGGCACCACCACTCGGGTCGGCTCATCTCGCACGTGAACACCGCCGCACTCCCGAGCACCTTCTTCTGGTAGCCGGCGTCCTGCTGCAGAAACAACTCCGCGCACGGCATCGACACGACGCGCGTCGGTGTGCCTTTCCCCGTCAGGATCGTCGCTGCTTCCACCGCCAGTCCAACCTCCGCCCCTGTCGCTACGATCGTCGCCTTCGCCCCCGCCACATCGACGAGCACATAGCCACCGCGCAGGATCTCGCGCGCACTCCACCCCGCCACGTGTGGCAGCTTCGGCAGATTCTGCCGCGTCAGCGCCAACAGCACCGGCCCATCGCGCCGCGACATCGCATGCGTCCATGCCGCCGCCGTCTCGGCGCCGTCCGCGGGCCGGAACACGTGCAGGTTCGGGATCACGCGCAGCGTCGCCAGGTGTTCGACGGGTTGGTGGGTGGGCCCATCCTCGCCGACCATGAGACTGTCGTGCGTGAACACGAACGTGGTCGGGATCTTCATGAGCGACGCCAGCCGGATCGGCGTGCGCATGTAGTCCGTGAAGACGAGGAACGTGCTGCCCGACGGCAGGAACCCGCTCTGCAGCGTGATGCCGTTCAGCAGCGCCCCCATTGCGTGCTCGCGGATGCCGAAGTGCAGCGTGCGGCCCGTGCGGTCCTTCGCCGTGAACGAACCGCTCTTCTTGATGCGCGTCTTGGTCGACGGATCGAGGTCGGCGCTGCCGCTGACGAAGCTCGGCACGAGTTCGGCCAGCTTCTGGATCACGTTGGCCGACAGGTTGCGCGTCGCGGCGGGTTCGGGGCCGGCGGCGGCGGTGAGTTGTTCGAGCAGGTCGCCGGGCAACGTGCGCGCGCGGAAGGCGCGCCAGGCCTTGGCCTGGTCAGGGGCCTTCGCTTCCCAGCCTTGCATCTCGCCCTGCCAGCGCAGGCGCAGTTGCTCGTTGCGGGCCGCGGCCTGCTGGAACACCGCGCGTGCCTTGCTGTCGACGAAGAAGTCGTCGGGCGGCATGCCGAGTGCCTTCTTGGTCAGAGCGACTTCGTCCTTGCCGAGCGGTGAGCCGTGTACTTCGTGCGTGTTCGACTTGTTGGGGCTGCCCTTGCCGATGGTCGTGCGGCAGCAGATGAGCTGCGG
>JAYUCN010000292.1:0-5221 GCA_043740335.1 Planctomycetota bacterium | reverse complement strand
GGCCGCAACATCTGGGATGGAGAACGCGTCCGCGCCCAGGGCTTCACCTACTACGGCATCGGCGTGCGCTGAGAAGTTCGTGCAAGCCGAGGGCGCGGACGCGCTGCGGCTCAGGACTTCTGCTGCTCGCGACCTGCTTCGTAGCCAGCGGCATCCTTGCCGGCCTGGCTCTGCTTGTCGCGAGCACGCTGCAACGCCTTCCGCGCCGACATCGACTCGAGCGCCTTGTGCAACCGCTCGACCACGATGGGGTCGTCCTCGCCCTGTTCGCTCACGGACTGGTCCGCGTGCTCGATCGCGCGCGCGGCGGCGTCGAAGTCATGCTTGTCGATCCAGGCCAGGGCGAGGAAGTTCGAGGCCTCGATGGTCTGCGTGCCGGGTGCCGCACTTTCCAGCGCCGCCTGGAACGCAGCGATCGCCTCGTCGAGCCGCTGCGCCGTCTGCAGCAGGCGCGCCTGCCACAGGCGGGCGTCCTGTGCCCGTGCACTGCCCGGTTCGACGGCCGCGGCCTTGGCATAGGTTGCCAGCGCTTCGTCGTTCCGTTTCTGGCGGCGCTGCATGTCGGCGGCCCCGAGCAGCCCGCGCTGGCCGAAGCGTGGCGCGTCGAGACTGGCCGCCAGCAGATAGTCCTTCTCCGCCAAGGGAAGGCTGCCCTGCTGCCGCCACGCCTCGGCTCCGGCGTGGGCCGCCACCGCCGCGACCGCCGGCTCGGCGGCGAAGTCGGCCACCACCTTGTCATACGCGCTGGCAGCCAGTTCCAGCGCGTGGCCGCGTTCACTGCCGCGCAGACCGCGGCTGTGACCGGCCAACTCCTTGGCCGCCGCCAGCGCGGCCCGGCCGGCTTCGCTGATCTGCACCTTGGCGCGTGCTGGCTTCGACGCACCGGCCTCCGCAGTCCCGCTGCCAGCGGGCTTGCCACCATGTTCGCCACCGGTGGCCCCACCAGACTGGGCCAGTACCGGCAACCCGAGCGACAACCAGACACACCACGTAGTCAGGATCGACTTCATCGTTTTCACTCCTCGTTCCTCATCGGTTTCACGACACGTCGAGGTCGTCCGCGGCGCGGACGCTCGCCTCGATTTCCTTCTGCACGGCCCGTCGTGCCCGGTGGATCCTGGTCTTCACGCACGCCGGAGACCGACGGAACCGGATGGACAACTCCGCGCAACAGAATCCTTCGTGGAAGCCCAGCAGCAGATGGCGATCGAGCAGGGGCAGTCGCTCGAGGGCTCGCTGCAGACAGGGTCTCACCCATTGCAAAGAGACGCGTCGTCCGGAGATCCAGTACTCCCGATCGTCGTCGCGTTCCTCGACGCGCTGTTCGGTCCCCGCCTGCTGCGCCTCCAGCCGGCGTTCTACGTTGCCGAGCGCGCGACAGCGGATCCGCCGTGCAATCGTGCGAACGGCGGCCCAGAAGCGGGCAGGATCGTGCGAGCCCTTTGCCCATTGCCATGCTGCAAGCGCCGATTCCTGCACGAGATCGTCGCGGTGGGAGCGCGTCCAGGCGTCGCTGAACCGCCGCAGAAAGCCATGTGCATGATGGTGTGCCCGTGTCCATAGGTCCTCGCTTCGTTCCATGTCCCCTCACCTCGGGGACAGCGTGTTGCCGGTGCCTCAGTGGGTTTGGCACCGCAACTTCGCGCAAAAAATCGCGAGAACCTGCTGCCTTCGACGCGGCGTCAGGCGCGCGGGCGAGCCGAGGCAGCGTGCGCGGCCAGGGCGACCTCGCGCGATTCATGGCCCGTCAACGCCGCGATGCGCGCCATGATCAGGCAGGTTGCGGCCTGCAACCTGGTGCGTCGGTCACTCTCGCCCAGGGCGTCCAGCTCGGCTGGCAGGATGGGGGCACCGAAGCGCACGGTGATGCGCCGCGGCCGCGGCCAGGAAGCGCCCGCGGGCAAGGCCTGGGCCGCCCCGACGATGCCCACTGGCACGATGGGGACGCCCTCGTTGAGCACGAGCGAGACGGCGCCAGGGTTGCCGAGCATCGGCATGCCGTCGCGACTCAAGCCGCCCTCCGGGAAGATGCCGACGACGCGGCCTTGTTGCAGCACGGCCCGCGCCGCTCGCAGTGCCTCGCGGTTGCGGCCGCGCACGCCGACGGGAATCGTCCGGCTCCACCGATAGAACCAACCGAGCCGGGGCGACCGCCAGACGACTTCCGTCATCAAGTACACGACCCGCCGACGCACCGAGACGCCGAGCACGACCGGGTCGACGAAGGACGTGTGGTTGGCGGCGAGCACGTAGGCACCGGTCCTCGGCGGTGCCCCTTCGATCCGCAGGCGGAACCACAGCCGCGCGCCGATGCGACAGCAGAACCAGAAGGGCCAGAACAGGCAGGTGTCCAGTCGACCCGGAGGGTCCGCGCGGGACGCGGTGCCCTTTCCCGCTTCATCGCCCCGCGACTGTTCGCCTCGCAATCGGGGGCTCAGCGACCTTCCTTGGCCCGCCGCGCCCAATCCGTATCACCGAACTCGTTGAACAACACGCCGCGGCAACGCGCCATGATGTAGGTGTACTCGGGGCCGCGCCACTTGTCGGCGGCGAGGATCGCGTGGTAGAGCGCGTCCGCCTGCAGGCTCGGCCAGGCATCGCGCGTCTCGAGCCGGACACGCAGGAACATCAGCAGCGCCTTCTTGTAGACGTCCTTGTCCACGGCCGTCCCCTTGTCGAGCAGGATCATGCCGGTGCCCAGGAACGCGCCGGCCCGCGAACTCGAGTCGACGCCGTCGCGCTTGGCCAGATCGTCGTAGATGCGCTGCGCGCCCTCGACGTCCTTGGCCTCGCGCAGGCTGTGCGCGAGTTCGACGTTGGCGCGGTTGGCGATCATCGCGTTGCCGCCAGTGGCCTTGGCAATCACCCCGCGCAGCTTGGCCTGGAACTCCTGCGGCTTGCCACGCTCGGCGAGCGTGAGGAAGAACTCAGCCTCGATGCCGAAGCCCGGCGGCCACGCGCCACCGACGGCGTCGGCCTGGTACTTCTTCGCCACCGCGAGGGCGCTCGGCGCGCCCTTGCCGCCGATGCCCATGTAGTACTCGAACTTCTGGCGGTGGACCTCCGGTACCACCCCCGCCTCGGGAATCGCCTTCTGCATCTCCTCGAGGGTGCCGACGCCTTCAGCCGGTTTGTTGGCATCGAAGAACTGGGCGGAAGCGCCGACGAAGCCCATCTGGGCCATCAGCGTGTTCTTGGCTTCGAGCTGCTCGCGGGCCACCGTCAACATCATGTCGGGGTCCTTGAGACCGCGCCGGTAGACGTCGGTGAACTTGCCCAGCTCGACCTTGGCGACCTGGTCGGTGGGAACCGACTCGTTGGTGCCACCCTTGCTGTAGCGCAGGGTGCGGATGTCGTAGGCGGTGACGTGGACGCCGTCGACCTTGGTGCCATTGAGGAGGATCACACGATCGTCCTGGGCTCCTGCCGGAAGCGCCACGACGAGGGCGATCAAAGGAACAGCGAAACGGCTCGACTTCATTGGGCCTGCGCGAAGGTCTCGGGAGGAAGGGGCCGAACATCATGCCGGGGCCTCGGGGGCGAGACAACGGCGCGTGGGGACCAGGGGTTCGAAGGTCTTCGCGACTGGGACAGGACCGCCCTCAGGATTGGGGGGCGGCGGGCAGTTCGCGGACCCCTTCCGTGCGGCCCTTCGGCTTGCTGCGATGTTCCCAGGTCACCGCGAGATCGTGCCCCAGGCGGCGGACCGCGATGAGCTCCGCTACCACCGAGACGGCGATCTCCTCGTGATTCCGGCCGCCAAGGCAAGCGCCCATCGGCGTTCGCACGGTGGCCAGGAACGCGTCGCCGATGCCCTTCGCGCGCAAGTGCTTCCACAACAACGCCTGCTTGGTCCTGCTGCCGATCATGCCGAGGAAGCGGAGCCGATCGCCCGCCTCGAAGCGGCGACCCAAGGCCTCGAGCACGACACCGTCCTCGCGGTGCCCGCGCGTGACGATGACGCCGTAGCCGTGCTGGCGGATCGGCATGCGCATCACTGCGTCGTGGTAGGGCGCCGCCAGCGTCTCGTGCGCTTCCGGAAAGCGCACCGGCGTGCAGTAGTCGGGCCGATCGTCGACGACGGTGGTCCGGAACCCGGCCAGCACCGCGACCTGGCACAGGGCCTTGCTGACATGCCCGCCGCCGAAGATCCACAGAGAAGGAGTCGTGATCGGTTCCACGAAGATCGTCACCTCGCCGCCGCACATGAGACCGGAGTCAGGCGAGTCCTGCTCCGTGAGCCGGAACGTCAACGAGCGCGGCTGCTCGTCGGCCAGCACCTGCAGCGCCGTGTCGTAGACCTCGGCCTCGAGGCAGCCGCCACCCACGGTGCCGAGGAACGTACCGTCGGCGAGCACGAGCAGGCGCATCGACGTGCGGCCCGGGGTCGACCCGCGCGTGCCGACGATCGTCGCCAGGGCGGCCGGAATGCCATCCCGGCGCAGGCGCACGATTTCTTCGAAGACGTCGGGGTGGCGGCTCACGCGGTCCACCACGTTAGGCAGAAGCCCAGCCGGCGCAAACCCCGGGGCGACCGTTCAGCCGCACGTTGCCCGCACATCCGCCAGCGAGAGCCGGGCCAGGGCTGCCTTGCCGGCCACGGTCGCGGGCGCCTTCATGACGAGGAAGCTGTCGCGCGCCGAGCAGCCGTGGCAGCGGCCGTAGCGGATCGTCGCCTGGATCGTGCGGTCGCCGCAGGCGTCGCAGACACGCAGGTAGAAGTACCGCGGCCGGCCGGTCCGAACCGAACGCAACGGAATCTTGTGCGTCACCTCGGGCACGTGCCCGGCCAGGGCCATGAGCGAACGCCAGTGGCGCCCGTGGGCGGGGATGTTGGGCCCGAACAACCGGAAGGCGGCGATGTGGGCGGCCTCGTGGACCAGCACCATGGCGAGTTGATCCGGCGCCCGCGCGAGCAGCGTCGGATTGAGTTCGATGCGCCCGTTGCGAAGGAAGGCGCGACCCGCCGTCGTCGTCAGGCGTTCGTTCCAGACGACGCGCACCGCTGCTTGCGTCACGCGCCACTGCGTGAGCAGGTCGGCGACGCGGCGTTCGAGTTCGGTAGCGGCGGGCAACGTCACGCCGGCATCAGACCGGAATCGGTTCGGGCTGTCACGCACCCGCCGGCAGCGACGCAGAACTCAACGGCGAGCCGCAGCGACGTCACGGCGCGCCAGCAGTTCGGCGCGCGCGTCGAGGGCTTCGCGACTACTGCGCCCCG
>JAYUCN010000291.1:0-5224 GCA_043740335.1 Planctomycetota bacterium | reverse complement strand
ATGGGCCGCAATCGCTCCGGATCGGTCACCACTTCGATGTCGTCGCGCGAAGACAGCGACAACAGGTGGGCCAGCATGTCGCCCACCGTGCACGAGTGCGTTCCCCCGATGTTGTAGTAGGCGCCCGGGATCGGGTCCTTGGTGACGAGCAGGTGGTAGGCGCGCACCGCGTCGCGCACGTCGGCCCAGGTTCGCATCGACTCGAGGTTGCCGGTGCGCAGCACGGGCGCGATGCGGCCTTCTTCGATGAGCGCGATCTGTTTGCAGAACGTCGACTCGGCGAACACGTCGCCGCGCCGCGGTCCCGTGTGCGTGAACATGCGCGTCGTCATGACACACATGCCGTAGGCCTCCGCGTAGAAGCGGCCGACGAGGTCGGTGCCGACCTTGCTGATCGCGTAGGGCGACGCGGGATGGAATGGTGCCTCCTCGTTGATCGGCAGGCGTTCCTTGCCGACGCGCCCGAACACCTCCGACGACGCGCAGACGTGCACGACGGGGTGCAACCCCGCGTGATGGATCGCTTCGAGCAGGGCGGCGGTGCCGAGGATGTTGGTCTGCAGCGTCTCGATCGGGGCTTGGAAGCTCGTCTTCGGATAGCTCTGCGCGGCGAGGTGGAAGACGTAGTCGGGCCGTGCAGTTTCGACCGCGCGTGCCAGCGACGGATGGTCGTTGAGGTCGCCGTAGACGACAAAGGCGCGGTCCTTGGCGTTGATGCGCTGCAGCAGGTGGTCGACGTTGGCGAGGTCGTCGTTCCAACGCAGCAGGCCGTGCACGTCCCAGTCCGTGTGCGCGAGCAGGTAGTCGGCGAGGTGGCTGCCGACCATGCCCGTGACCCCGGTGATGAGGCACCTAGGTGGCCGCGACATACGCCCCCCGCGCATCGCGTTCGGACAGGATCGGTTCTTCGATCGGCCAAACGAAGGCCCACTCGGGGTCGTTCCAGAGGATCGTGAACTGTCGGTCCTCTGCCCAGTGCTGGTCCTGCTTGTACCAGTAGACGAGCGGTCCCTCGACGGCGAGCACCGAGTTGCCGATGCCGGGCGGGATCAGCAGTTGGTGACGGTTGCCACCGCTCAGCGTGAACGCCTGCCAGCGATGGTACGTCGGCGAGCCAGGTCGGTTGTCGGCGAGGATCGCGTAGCCGATGCCTGACAGCACGCTGACGAGCTTCGTCGTCGCCCAGTCACCGTGCAGTCCCCGCAGCACGTGCGTATGTGAAATCGAGATGTCGTCCTGCACGAACAGCAGGCCGCCGCAGACCGCGGCGTACTTGGCGGTGTCGAAGATCTCGACGTAGCTGCCGCGATGGTCGGTGAAGATCTCGGGCTCGATCCGCCGGACGCCGTGCAGCTCGGTGTCGGTGACGCGCATGCGCCGGTCCTATCGACGCCAGCGGATCGGGGTCTTGAGGAGTCGAAGCGCCGATGCATCGCGACCGAGCCCGGCGTATCGTCCGGCCCCGTGATCCTGCGCCAGTTCCCGCCCATGGGGGTCTACGAGACCCTGTTCCGCTTCGCCGAGGTCACCCACAAGTACATGGGCGACCCGGGTACGCACCCGTGGGCGCAGGGCTTTCCGCTGACGACGCCGGTGCCGGGCAGTCCCCCGCTGCCCGACACGATCGCGATCACGGCCCAGGACCGCATGTACCCGAAGGCCGATGGCCAGCCGCCGCTGCGCGAAGCGATCGCGCACTACTACCGCAAGTTCTACGGGGCTTCGATCACGGCCGACCACGTGGCCGTGTTCGCCGGCGGTCGCCCCGGCCTGTTCGCGATCCTCGCGTTCCTGCTCGAAGACTGGCAAGTCGCCGTCGAGGAGACCGAGTACACGCCGTACTTCGACATGCTCAGGCTGCTGCGCCGGCCGCACGCGCTCATCGCCAGCAATCCGCAGAACCGCTTCCGGCCGACGCTCGACGATCACCCGGGAGGCGACCGCGTGCTGCTGCTGAAGAGCAACCCATGCAACCCGACCGGCGTCACGACCGCCGGTGCGGACCTCCAGAAGCTCGTCGCGCACTACAGCACCGAGGCGCGCGGTGCCTTGCTCGACGAAGCCTACGAGTTCTTCTGCGAGCCCGAACCCGTGAGTGCGCTGCGCTACATCGAAGACATCGACCGCACCAACCTGTTCGTCTGCGGTGCCGCGACCAAAGGCCTCCAGGTGCCCGGCCTGCGCGTCGGCTGGGTCATCGCCGCCAAGCGCCACATCGAGATCTTCCGCAACTACAGCTCGTTCGGCATGGGCGGCGTGTCGCGCGCTTCGCAGCTCTACGTGACCGAGTTGCTGCAGCACGAACGGGTCGCGCAGGCGCGCCAGGCGATCGCGGCCTTCTACACGAGCCAGCGCCGCCGCTACGGCGAAGGCCTGCAGAAGCTCGGCTTCGAACTGTTCACGGGCACCGGCGGCTTCTACCACTGGGCGCGCCTGCCGAAGGGGCTGCTGGGCGACGCGTTCAACGAACGTCTCATGCAGCACGACGCCGCGATCCTGCCGGGTCGGCTCTGCGACATGGCGCGCCGCGGCGAACAGGGACCGCTGGGGCCGATGATGCGCTTCTCGTTCGGGCCGCTGGCGGCGGGTTCCTCCGAACAGGACCTCGCGATCCTCGCCCGCTGCGTGTGACCAACGCTGGCCTGGCGGCCGGCGAGGCACCGCTGCCGCCAGGGCATGTTCCGGGCTCGGGTGGCAACCGTTGGCAGAAAGGCGCGATGGTGGTGTCGGGCGGCGATGGCCGGGTCCTGGGCGCAGGGCGCATGCATTTGTGCTGCGCCTGCAACGTCGACCCCCAGCTCGGCTACTCTCCCTACTTCGATGAAGCCGTTCCCCCTGCTCGCCCTCTCGCTGGTCCTGTTGCCGTGCTCGTCTGCCTGCGGGGGCAAGAAGGGTGGCAGTGGCCCAAGTGATCCACCGATCCTGCCGAACGCTGCGCCCGTGATGCAGGTACCTGCCGGCCTAGTCGGCACGAGCCCACGCTTCACCTTCTCCCTGCCAGTCGGCGGCGCCCAGACTCTGAACTTCGCAGCCACGGATGCCGACGGGGATCCCCTGCTGTGGCAGGTCAGCGGTGGTGGCGCGGCCGCGACTGCCGCGGGGCTTGGCTTCATGACGCCCACCACGGGATCGTCGTTCCGACTCGAAGTCCGCCCGGTCAGCGCGCCGATCGCAGTCCAGCTCGGCATGCTCGTGGAAGATCCGCGCGGCAGCGCCGCGGCGATCGATCTGCTGGTCGTGCGCACCGGACCGCCGTCGATCACCGCAGTGACGCCGAACAGTGCCTTCCGCAACCAGCCGCAGCAGGTCACGGTGACCGGCAGCGCGCTGCTGCTCGGCGGCACCGTGACCACGGCGGTCGGCTTCGATGGCCTGGCCGCAACCGGCGTGGTGGTCTTGAACGACACGACGCTGACCTGCGCAACGCCCGCGACGGCTGCGATCGGCAGCACCGTGGTGAGTGTCGCCCACACGTTCGGCACAGCAGCCTTGCCCGATTCCGCCTTCACGATGTACCAGTATCCGCCGAGCATGCTGGCGAACGACCAGCAACTCGACAGTGCCACAACCGCGGCCTCGGCGTTGCAGCTCGCGCTCGACGGCACCACGGTCCACGCCGTGTGGATCGCCGGCAACGCCGTCGTGCATCGAACGTCGGTCGATGCCGGCACGACCTGGGCTGCCGCCCAGACCCTCACCACCTTGCAGGTCGCCAGTGAACCACAAGTGCTCGTTGCTGGCACCGAAGTGGCCGTGGCCTGGATCGCCGATGGCACCTCCGTGTGGCTGGTGCGGTCGACGGATGGCGGGACCACCTTCCTGCCCGCGCAACGGCTCGACGCCGCAGCCGCCGGCACGCCCATGCGCCGGCCGCGACTTTGCCAGAGTGGCGATCGCCGGTACGCGGCGTGGCTCGCGGGCGATGCGGGCCTCGGTGCTTCGCGCGTGCTCGCCGTGGCCTCGGCGAACCGCGGGGCTTCGTGGACGGCGCCCGCCCTCGTCAGCGACGGCGCCGCCAACCAGAACAACCACGAACTCGCGTGCGACGCTGCGGTCGCGTGGGTGCTCGTCGAAGACGATCGTCTCGGTGCCTCGCAACGTGGCATCCTGGTCGTGCGCACGACCGACAGCGGCGCGAGCTGGGGCCTGTCGCGGCGGCTCAATCTCCCCGGCACCGTTGGCAGTCAACCACGCCTTTGCGCAGCGGCCGGCCGTGTGCACGCGTGCTGGCTCCAGAGTGACGCACTGTTCTACAACAGCTCTGCCGACAACGGCCTCTCGTGGAGCAACGCCGTCAGTTCCGTACAAGGCTCGTTGGGTGGAGTGATCACGGCCCCTGCACTCTGCTGTGCTGCCGATCGCGTGTTCCTGAGCTACGTCGTCGCGGGCAACGCCGTCTGGGTCTCGCGCTTCTCCCCGCTCGGGTCTTCGGCGCAACACGTGCAGGTCGAGAGCACGCCCGCAGCGTCGGCGCAGCCGCGCCTCGGCTGCATCGGCAACTACGTGTTCCTGACATGGCGCGAGGGCGACTTCGCCAGCGGTGCTTCGCGGGTGCAACAGTCGGTGTCGGTCGACGGCGGTACGACCTTCCTGGCCCCGGCCGGACTCGGCAACGGCACCGCGGCGCAGGACCAGCCGCAGTTGTTGTTCGACGGCGCGCGTCTGCTGCTGGGCTGGCTCGACAGTCGCAATGCGAACGTCGGCGTGTTCGTCAATCGCACGGCGCAGTGACGGCGCCACGCAGCGCCACGACTTCGGCGTAGACCTGCTGCACATCGCCGACGAACGCGGCCAGCCCACGCGGCGGCGCGATCACGCGCTGCATGCGGCCGAGCAGGTGAGGATCCTCGCGGAACGTGGACAGACAGCGTGCAAGCGCGCGGGCATCGCCCGCTTCGAACAGCCAGCCCGTGCGGCCGTGTTCGACGAAGTCGCGAATGCCGCCGAGGCGGCTGCCGACGACGGGACAGCGCGCCGCGAGTGATTCCGCGACGACGAAGGGCGCGCAATCGTCCCACACGGACGGCACCACCATCACGTCGAACTTCGCGAGCAGGTCGGGCAGCAGTTCCTGCGTGTAGCGCCCGTAGAAATGGAGTCGGCCGGCGCGATCGATCTGGCGCAGGTGCGCGACGTAGTCGGGTGTGAGGTCGCCGAGCACGACACACTCGACGGCACCTTCGGGCAGCAACTGCATCGCCGCGGCCAGCACGTGCACGCCCTT
>JAYUCN010000290.1:0-5227 GCA_043740335.1 Planctomycetota bacterium | reverse complement strand
TCCGCGAACGCGCGCCGAAGTCCGCGAGCGCCGACATGTACCTGAAGCCCGACGGCAGCGTCGACGACGACAAGGTGCAGTTCGGGGCCACCGCGGCGGGCGTGCCGGGCAGTCCGGCGGGTCTACTGTACGCGCTCCAGAAGTTCGGCACGCAGAACCTCGCCGCGGTCGCCGCACCGGCGATCCGGCTCGCGCGCGAGGGCTTTGCCGTCGACCAGTTCCTCGCCGAGGACCTCGACGAGTGCAAGCACGACCTCGGGCGCTACGCGTCGACGCGGGCGGTGTTCTTCCACGGCGACCAGCCGCTGCGGCAAGGCGACGTTCTCATCCAGACGGATCTCGCGGCGACATTGGAACGCTTCGCCGAGAAGGGTCTCGACGGTTTCTATGGCGGTCGCACCGCCGAGCTGATCGAGGCGCAGATGCAGAAGGGCGGCGGCTTCGTCACGCGCGGGGACCTGTCGGCCTATGCGGTGCGCGATCGCGAGGTGTTGCGCGCGACCTACCGCGACTACGAAGTGCTGAGCATGCCGCCGCCATCGTCGGGCGGCGTGGCGCTGCTGCAGTTGCTCAATCTGCTCGAGCCCTATGACCTGAAGGGACTCGGCTACGGCGGCAGCGAGTACCTGCACCTGCTGACCGAGGTCATGCGGCGCGCCTATGCCGATCGTTCGCGCTGGCTCGGCGATCCCGACCACTACGCGGTGCCGGTCGAGGGGCTCGTCAGCAAGGAGTACGCGGCGAAGTTGCGCGCGGGCATCGACCGCGCGCACAAGAGCGAAGTCGCACCTGGCCTGCCGCCCGGTGGCAAGGAGAGCGACGACACCACGCACTTCTCGGTGGTCGACAAGCATGGCAACGCGGTGGCTTGCACGACGACGATCAACTCGACCTTCGGCGCGTGCCTCGTGGTCGACGGAGCGGGCTTCCTGCTCAACAACGAGATGGACGACTTCTCGGCGAAGCCCGGCGTGCCGAACCAGTTCGGCCTCGTCGGCGGCAAGGCCAACGCGATCGCGCCCGGCAAGCGCATGCTGTCGTCGATGACGCCGACGATCGTGGTGCAGAACGGCGAACTGCGCCTCGTGCTCGGCGCGCCCGGCGGCGGCCGCATCATCACGGCGGTGCTGCAGGTACTGCTGGACGTCGTCGACCACGGCATGGGCCTCGAGCAGGCCGTGCGCGCGCCGCGCATCCATCACCAGTGGTTGCCCGACACGATCCGCTGGGAACCGCTGTCGCTGCCGCCCGACGTGCGCGAAGCGCTCGCGAAGAAGGGCCACCTGTTCGAACCGCGCGCCCAGGGTGTCGGCCAGGTGTTCGCGATCCAGGTGCTGCGCGACGGCGATCGCCTCGCCGTCTGCGACCACCGCAGTGGCGGCGCTGCCGCCGCGTATTGACGCTGGGTCGCCGACGTTCATGCATCCGATCCGCATCGCTCCTTCGTTGCTCGCCGCCGACTTCACGCGCCTGCACGACGAAGTACGTTCCGTCGAGGACGCGGGTGCCGACTGGTTGCACCTCGACGTCATGGACGGCCACTTCGTGCCGAACCTCACGTTCGGTCCGTTCATCACGGCGGCGATCAAGAAGTGCGCGACGAAGCCTCTCGACGTGCATCTCATGATCACGGATCCGTGGCAGTACGCCGACGCGTTCCTCGACGCGGGTGCCGACCTGCTCACGTTCCACATCGAGGTCGAGCAGAACGGCGACGTCGGCAAGCTGCTCGACCACATCCACGCGCGCGGCAAGAAGGCGGGCTTGTCGGTGCAGCCGGACACGCCGGCCGTGCGCCTGCAGCCGTTCGTCGACCGCCTGGACCTCGTGCTCGTCATGAGCGTGTTCGCGGGTTTCGGCGGCCAGAAGTTCATGCCCGCGGTGTTGCCCAAGGTCGCGGAACTGCGCCGGCTCGGCTTTCGCGGCGAGGTGTCCATGGACGGCGGCATCGGCGCCTCGACGATCGCGGACAGTGCGCGCGCCGGCACCAACGTCTTCGTCGCCGGTACGGCCGTGTTCGGCGCCGCCGATCGGCTGGCCCGCATCGCCGAGCTGCGCAGCAAGGCCGCGGCGGCGCGCTGAGTCCTTCTGCGCTGCCGGCTCGATCTGGTCGATCGGATCTTCTCGAGGTCAGTACGGAACGACCCGGATTCGCGCGGCGCGCGTGACACTTCCGACGCGGCCAGAAAAACTGGATTCGAACACCGCCCACTGGCTGAACAGATCCAGACCGAGCAGCAGAGGGTCGGGCGGTATGTAGATCTGGTGGATGGCACGCCGCCTCTGTCCCACCGGGCCGGTGGTCATCGGCTCGACGGGTCGGTCTTCGGCCGAAATGAACCATTGGCATCCGTTCCATCCCATGCTGCTCATGTCGATCGGCAACGGCACACCGTTCCACATGGTGTCGCTGTAGCCGAGCCCGAGCACCGCCATCGTGGCACTCGGATGCGCTTGTGAGAGGTTGATCGCTAGAGACAGGCCGAGGCGCGCCCCCACACCGACGCCGATGACGGGCTCGACGCCGAATGAGTCGGGGCAAGCGTGGCCGAACGGGGTGACGCCTGGGGCGAGGCCGGAAACCACCTGCGTGGTCATCGAGGCAGTGCCGTAGCCGGGCCAGTTGATCAGGTCAGGCACGCCGTCGTCATTCAGGTCACCCGGGCTTGCGCCGAAATAGCCCTGACTTCCGGTGTGCTCGAGGAGCCACGAGAAGGTGCGCCCCGACACCACAAGACTCACCTGTCCAGGCGAGTAGCCGAACGCTGTGAGCACCAGGTCGCCGAACCCATCGCCATCGATATCCCCGGCGCCGCCCAAGATGAATCCGTAGCCGGACGAGTAGCCGGACTGGATAGTGTACGACCAGATCGTGGTGCCGCTCTGCCCGGACACGACGTACAGCGAGACGTACGATCCTCCCTTGATGACCGCATGCTGCTCGTGCGAGAAGTCCGGACGGCCGTCGCCATTGATGTCGCCGACGTCGCGCACGTTGGTCGGGTCGAACCACGCGGGGTACGCAGTAGGAACCATGAACAACAAGGCGCCGGTCGGCCCTGATCTGGCCTCGGTGAGCATGCCGTAGCCGCCGAGGATGTAGTCGCGCTTGCCGTCTGCATCCAGATCGCCGACGCCCTTCACACGTCCGAGCCGTTGGTTGATGGCCGTGCCGAACTCGGTGCGAACGATGGCGCCCGTGGCCCCGTCGTAGACATCGAGTCGGCCCGCGTTCGTGAGGCCAGAAACCGTCACGTATGGATCGCCGATCATGAACTCCGCTTTGCCATCGCCATTGATGTCGTCCAAGCGGGCAACGAAGACGGCGAGCCCGTACGCGGGGGTGGGCCAACTGCCCAACGTGTGCAGCGTCGCGCCGGTCAAGGGCGACACGATGCGAACCTGCGTGCCACCCGCGTCGCCAGCGGCGAGGAAAATGTCGTCGCTCCCGTCACCATCCACGTCGCCCGCGTCGCCGAGCGACCACACGGTCGCGTTCGGCGGCGCGATCGCATGCTGGGCGATGAGTGCCCCGGTGCGAGTGGAGTAGTAGCGGAACAGCGTCGAGGTCCCTGTCAGCAGGTCCTTCGCGCCATCGCCATCCACGTCCCCGACCAGCCCCGCGTTGAACGGCCACGACTGCAGGGTCTGTGCGCGAACCGCGCAAGCGCTGGCGAAGACGAGAATCACCGCACTGGTCGCGAACGGAAACCGCATCGTTCGCAAGTGTCCGCGGGTCGGGGAGCGCAGGCAAGCCCGTCGCCCCGATGCTCCCGATGCTGGCCTCGATGCTGGCTGCTCCAGGGTCGCGTCGGTATCGTCATCGTGCTCACCACACGCTTTCCGAACACAGGACGAACGACATGGCTTGGACCCGCTTCGGCAAGAAGAAGGACATGCCCGGTGGACTCTGGATCAAATGTGAGTCCTGCGGTGCCATGCTGTTCCGGAAGGAGTTCGAGCAGCGCCACCGCGTGTGCGGCACCTGCGGCTACCACTTCACGCTGCCGGCGCGTGATCGCATCGCGCTCACCGTCGACCCCGGCAGCTTCGAGGAGATGTGGTCGAACCTGTTGGCAGTGGACGTGCTCGGCTTCAACGACCGCGTGCCCTACAGCGAGAAGCTGATCGCCACGAAGCAGAAGACGGGCGAGTCGGACGCCATCGTCACCGGCACCGCCAACGTCAAGGGCATCCCGTGCGCGCTCGGCGTCATGAACTTCCAGTTCCTCGGTGGCTCGATGGGCATGGTGGTCGGCGAGAAGATCGCGCTGCTGTGCGAGATGGCGGCGCCGAAGAACCTGCCGGTCGTGCTGTTCGCGTGTTCGGGCGGCGCCCGCATGCACGAAGGGGCGGTTTCTCTCATGCAGATGGCGAAGACCTGCGGCGCCCTGCAGCGGCTCGCCCAGGCCGGCGTCGTGTCGATCTCCGTCATGACGCATCCGACCACGGGCGGCGTCACGGCGTCGTTCGCGTCGGTGTGCGATCTGCTCATCGCCGAACCGGGTGCCTTGATCGGTTTTGCCGGCCCGCGCGTGATCGCGACGACGATCAAGAAGGAGTTGCCGAAGGGCTTCCAGCGTTCCGAGTTCCTGCTCGAGAAGGGCCAGATCGACCGCATCGTGCCGCGCGCGCAGATGCGCGACGAACTGGCACGGTTGCTTGCCTACGCCACGGGGCGCGATCCTGTCGCTGCCTTCAAGCCGCAGCCGGTCGCCGCCGAGGCAGAAGCCGCGGCCGTCGTTACCGCCGCGGTGGCGACCGCCGCCGAGAAGCCGCAGAAGAAGAGCAAGGCGAAGAAGGCCTGAGTTTGCCGAACAGAAAGCCCATGCGACCCGTGCCGCGCGGCGGCAGCGCCGGGTTCTTCCGCGGTCGCTACAAGGAGTCGGTCGACGACTTCGTGGTCGAGGAGCTGCCCGCCTACGAACCGTGCGGCACGGGCGACCACGTCTGGATGTGGGTCGAGAAGCGCGGGCTGTCGACGCTCGACCTGCTGCACGAACTCGCGGGCCAGCTCGAGGCCGACGAACGCTCGTTCGGCATCGCCGGCTTGAAGGACGCCCAGGCCATCAGCCGCCAGTGGGTGAGCCTCGAGCATACCGACCAGCGCCGCTGCGAAGGGCTGCGGGGCGAGCGCTTCGCGGTGCTGCGCACGAGCCGGCACGGCAACAAGCTGCGTATGGGCCACCTGCGCGGCAATCGCTTCGTCGTCGTGCTGCGCGGCACT
>JAYUCN010000289.1:0-5230 GCA_043740335.1 Planctomycetota bacterium | reverse complement strand
TCTGGATCGATGCCTGGGCCAACTACTACCTCGTCGACGACGTGTGCCGCACGGAACTGCAGTCCGGTGACAAGGCGCGCGTGCAGAAAGCCAAGGACGCGCTGGTCGAGAAGAACGGCACGCGCGAGAAGGACAAGCTCGAACGCCAGCTGCTCAAGGACCTCGGCACGCTGGTCTACGAATTTCCCGACGACCTCGAGGCCAAGGCCTTCCTGGCCGTGCAGAACTGGCTCGCCTACGACTGGGGCTCGGGCATCCAGATCGTGTCGCACACGGCGATCGATGCGCTGCTCGACCAGGTGTTCAAAAAAGCCCCGCAGCATCCAGCCCACCACTACCGCATCCATCTGTGGGATCGCGAGAAGGGCGAACGCGCGTTGAAGTCGGCGGCGAGCAACGGCGACAGTGCGCCGGGCATCGCGCACCAGTGGCACATGTCGGGCCACATCTATGACAAGCTGCATCGCCACGGCGAAGCGGCTTGGCAGCAGGAGGCGAGTGGCCGGGTCGACCACGCGCACATGATGAAGGACCGCGTGATGCCGTTCCTCATCCACAACTACGGTCACAACCAGGAATGGCTGTCGCGCAGCCTGGCCTGCGCGGGGCGTGTCGACGAAGCGCTCGCGGTGGCGAGGAACCTCGCCGAGCTGCCGCGGCATCCGAAGTACAGCAAGCTCGAAGATGGCAACGCCATCGCCGGCTATGCGCGGGTAAGGCTCATCACGCTCTGCGAAGAGAACGACCTCTGGCAGGAAGCGCTCGATCTGCGCGACCACGGCTTCCTCGAAGCGAGCGACCACGTGCCCACCGAAGCGGCGCGGCTCGGCCTGCTCGGACGGGCGTTGTTCCGGCTCGGTCGCACCGACGAAGCCGAGCGCCTCGTCGTCGAGTCGGAGGGGCTGCTGACGAAGGCGCGCGCGGCGCGGGCGACCGCGATCGACGAAGCCGAAGCGGGCGCGGTGGCCAAGAAGGAGAGCGGGGAGAAGGTCGACAAGGCGATGGAGGCGGCGGGTCGCCAGCGCACCGACGGTGTGCGCGCCGTGCTCGAGCTGCAGCGCGAACTGCGCGCCGAGCGGCTGCTCGCGCAGGGTGACACCAAGGGTGCGCTCGCCGAGTTCGAAGCCACGAAGGACCTGCCGAAGGTGTTGCTCGCGGATGCGTTCGTCGCGGCCGGCGAGCCGCAGAAGGCGATCGAGCTGCTCGACAAGGAAGTCAAGGAGCGACCGCACCGGCTGGCGACCGCGGGGCGGCTGTTCCTTGCGTACAAGGCTGCGGACAAGCCGGACCAACAGGTGCGACGCGACGAACTGTTCACCGAGCTCACCGCGATGATGAAGAACGGTGGCTCTGCGACGCCATTGGCGAAGCGCCTCGACCTGCTCGCGGCCATCGGTCCACGCGACGTCGAGAACGAGACCGCCGGCTTTCACGCCGACTTCGGTCCGCGGCCCGCGCTCGCGACGCTCGGGCCCGCGCACTGGAGCCCGGTCGCCGCACCGGACTTCGACCTGCCGCGCGTCGACGGCGGCCGCCTCACGCTTGCGGCCTTGCGCGGCAAGGCGACGCTCGTCGTCTTCTACCTCGGGTTCGGCTGCCTGCATTGCGTGAAGCAGCTCGAAGCGTTGTCCCCGAAGGCGAAGGACTTCGCGGCGGCGGGCATCGAGGTCATCGCGATCGGCAACGAGACACTCGCCAAGGCGCAGGACAACGTCACCGCCCTCGGCGACAAGAAGTTCGTGTTCCCGCTGCTCGCCGACCCGGAGCTCACCGCCTTCAAGGTGTTTCGCTGCTACGACGACTTCGAGTCGATGCCGCTGCACGGCACCTTCCTCGTCGACGGCGACGGCAAGGTCCGCTGGCAGGACATCTCGTTCGAGCCGTTCACGCAGATCGACTGGCTGCTCACCGAGAGCCAGCGCCTGCTGGCGCTGCCGGCCGCGGCGGGTTCGAAGTAGCTGCCCGAGCTCCAGAACTCTCGTTGCCGTGCGCACCGTGGCATGGCATTCTTCCGGCCCACTCGCTCTCGCTCCGGAGGTCAGGTTTGGTCGTCGTTCCGCGCAGACAGCGCTCCAAGGACAAGGTCATCACGGATCGGCGCAGTCTCGCCGCGATCCTCAACGGCCTGCGCGCCAGCGGCAAGGTCGTCGTGCTCACGAACGGCGTGTTCGACCTGCTGCACGTCGGTCACACGCGCTGCCTCGAGGACGCGCACTCACGCGGTGACCTGCTCGTGGTCGCCGTCAACACCGACAAGTCAGCCGAAGCGTTGAAGGGCAAGGGCCATCCCATAGTACCGCTGGCCGAGCGCCTCGAAGTGCTCTCGTCGCTGACGTTCGTCGACTACGTGACGTGCTTCGAGGAGCCGACGGCCGACGCGTTGCTCGCCGAACTGCGGCCGAACCTCTACGCGAAGGGCACCGACTACACGAGCAAGACGCTGCCCGAGAAGGACACGCTGAAGAAGTGTGACATCAGGGCCGTGTTCGTCGGCGACAAGAAGGCGCACTCGACGAGCAAGCTCATCGGCAGGATCCAGAGACTCAAGAAGTAGGCAATCCAGCCGGCGCAGGGGAACGTCAGTACTGCAGATGCTCGCAGCCGCCACCTTCTCCCGCCTGTCGCTCGTGCTGTGGCTCGGCGTCGTCACGGCACAGTCCACCAACGACCTGCTCGTCACCGACTACCAGAAGCGCCGCGACGAGGAACTTATCGCCACGGGCCAGCGCCACATCGACCTCGGCTGGGACATCCGCAACAGCGGGCTCATCGCGCAGGCGACCTTCCAGTACGTGCGCGCCGTCGAGCTGTCCGAGGGCAAGCACCAGGGGGCGGCGATGGTGCTCAACATCGTGCGCAGCTACGGCGAGGCGTTCTGGCGCGATCGCAAGAAGGCGCCGTCGAAGGCGTCGCTCACGAACTACGAGAAGCGTGCTGCGGCGATCGAACGCGACGATCAGAAGGGGCAGATCAAGCTCGCGAAGATGGCGCAGAAGGCGAAGCTCAACGGGCGCATGACGGAGCACTGGCTCGCGGCGCTGAAGAGCGGGGCGAAGATCGAGTTCGGCAAGGCGGGCGCGAAGATCGAAGGCGAGGCGGTGCCGGTCGAGTTCGCCGAATGGTTGCAGGAGCAGACCGTCGAGGTGAACGGCGGCAAGCGCCGCTTCGAACCCGCGGGGGCGAAGGCACCGCGCGTCGCCAACGTGCGCGAGGTTGGGAGTGCGCAACTCGTCGTGCGCACGGATCTGCCGGGCGACGTCGCTGAGAAGCTGCATGCGCTCGGCATGGCGGAGTGGCCGCTGCTGGAGGAACGGCTCGATGGCGCGCCGCTGCGGCCGCTCGGGCTGTTCGTGTTCAGCAAGCGCGCGGACTATGAGGAGTACCTGAAGGCGTGCGGTCACAGCGGGGCACTCGGCGGGTCGGGGCTCTGCGACTACGGCACGTTCCAGACGCTCGTGTGCGCCGAGGGGCTCGCCGAAGACGACGTGCAGGCACTCGTGCTGCACGAGTTGTCGCATCTGTTCTTCTTCGGCAGCTCGCCCGTGGCGATGCCGGACTGGTACGCGGAAGGGTTCGCGGAGTCGTTCGGTGGGCAGGGCACGTTTGCATGGGACGGCAAGAAGCTGGTGCTCGGTGGTCTCATGCGGCGTGATCGGCTCGATGCGATGAAGAAGGAACCGATGGCGCTGCGCGAATTGCTGGCGGGCGATGCGGCGGCGCTGCTGGCGACGGATCACGACAAGGGCATGCGCTTCTACGCGCAGTGCTGGGCGCTGCAGCGGTTCGTGCTGCAGGCCGAGGGGCCGTGGCGCGAACGGTTCCTCGCGTGGGAAGCAGAGTGTCGCGGTGCTTTGCCTGGGGCGGTGTCGACGGCACGACTCGGGAACAGTCAGCCGGCGGTGGCCGCGTTCGAGCGCGTGTTCGGCAAGCAGATCGATGCGCTCGAGGCGGCGTTCCGCGCGTGGCTCGCGGGTCTTTGAGTTTGGTTCACCGGGCCATTGCACCCACCGCCGGGTCGGTCAAGGGGCGACGACTGCTGTTGGCGGCCTGCAGGTTGGCGGCGATGCGGCCGCGGTGGCTGCCATTGCCGCCATGGGACCGACGGACGGATACCCGGGACAGATCGTGCTACCTTGCTGCGATTCCCCGAACTTCGCAGGCCCCTGCCGACACGACTTGCCCGCTCGCCGAAGCTGCCGACCATTGCCTCATGAGCCACCGTTCCCCCCTCCTCTTCCTGCTCTGCTCACTCTCGCTCGCCACGTTCGCTGCCGCCCAGGGCGGCGCTTCGTCGCCGCCGCCGGTTCGCAAGGTCGTGGTCCACGATCTCGGCGGCCTCTGGCCGCAGACCTTCGTCGTCCACGTCGACGGCAGCGTCGCGGTGCAGGGCAATCCGTGGCTCGGCGGTAGCCGTCGCCCCTTGCTGGTGGCGGGTGTCCATGACCTGGCTCGGCTCGATGCGCTGACTCTTGGCGACTCCGAGGCAGTCGCCATGGTGGGCGCTGGTGGGCTGACGATCGCGCGGTGGAACGACACGGCGCACGGCTTCGACCTGACGGGGAGTTCGGATCCGCGGCTCGTAGGTGCGCTGGCCGTGCGCACCGCGTCGTTCGCACCGCATCATCTGGTCGTGGTGTTGGCCGCGGACGGCGTCACGCTGCACGTGTTCCGTCTGGGCAGCGCCAACATCACGTCGTTCACGTTGGCCGAGCCCGTGCTCGACTTCGAGGTCGTCCGCCACGGCGATGGCAGTGCGCGCCTGTTCGTGGTCACGAGCTCCGGGCTCAGCTGCCGACTCGCCAGCGGTGCGGTGCAGTGGATGCTGCCGGGCGTCGGTGGCGACATCGTGCGCTGGCCAGCGGACCCGATGACCAGGGCGGGGTGGATGCATCGCGACATGGCGAGCGGGGTTTGGCAGATTGCTCGGCTCGGCGACTTCGGCGCGTTGGGCATCGACGACATCGGCCAGGCCGTCGACAGCAGCCAAGAGCTCGTGGCGGCCTTCGCGGTCGACGGCGATGCGGATGGCGACGTCGACTGGATCGTCAAGACCTCGGATGGGCTGTCGGTGCTGCGGAACGACGGCACGAACCAGTTCGAGCTGGTGACCGGAGGGCCGACGTTCCAGCTCGTCGCCAACCCCCATTCCATCCCGGACTTCGTGGTCACGCACGGCGGCCAACACGTGCACCTGGTCGACGAACACGGATTCACGGGCGTCGATTGGAAC
>JAYUCN010000288.1:0-2128 GCA_043740335.1 Planctomycetota bacterium | reverse complement strand
GAGCAGCAGACGCGCGAGCTGCGCATCGATGTGCGCAAGGACCTGCGCGGCGAGGATCTCGGCTGGCTCGACATCAAGGTCGAGCCGCAGCGCGTCTACGTGCACGAACCCGTGCGCATCCACGTCGAGTTCGGTGTGCAGCAGGGGCTGCGCCTCGTGCAGGACGTGCACGACCGCTACCGCTATCTCGATGTCGAAGTGCAGGCACCTTGGCTGTTCGAGTTCCCCGGTGGCGAACGCATCGAACTGCCGGTCCCGCAGGGCGACGTGCGACTCATCGTCGGCAACCGGCAGCTGCTCCAGGCCGGGTTCGAAGGGAACTACGAGCGTGGCGGCGAGCGCTGGCAGAGGTACTCGTTCGATCGCGCGTTCCTGCCCACGCGCCTCGGCCGGATCGAGCTGTCGGCGCCGCTGCTGCGCTACCACGTGCTGCAGCGCGAAGGGCAGCAGGACATCTTCGGCCGCGGCCGCGGTCAGCTCAGCGACAACTTCTATGTCTACGGCAAGGCGCTCACGCTCGAGGTGCTGCCGATCCCCGAGGCCGGCCGGCCGACGCCGTACTATGGCGCGGTGGGACGGTTCACGATCGTCGCGGAGGCCGACAAGGACACGGTGCGCGTCGGCAGTGCGGTCCGGCTCACGTTGACCGTGCGCGGCCAGGGCAACGTCGAGTTCCTGCGCCTGCCGCCGCTCGACCAGCTCGCCGGCTTCCACAAGCTCGGCCAGGCCGAAGCGAAGCGCGATGCCGACAAGGTGGTCGTCACGTATGACCTGACGCCGTTGTCGACCGACGTGCACGCGGTGCCCGCGATCGGGTGGAACTACTTCGACACGACGCCGGGCGTCGAGACGTTCGTCGAGGTCAGCACGCGCGAACTGCCGCTCGTGGTGCAGCCGTTGGCGAACGGTGAGATGCTGGCGCCGCTACCCGATGCGGCGGCCAAGGCGGTGACGCCCGGCGTCGACGACATCTTCGATCTGCCGGCGTTCGATGGCGCGAGCGTGGCGGTGACGACGCCGGCGGTCTGGGTCGGCTGGCTCGCGGTGCTCGGTCCCTGGATTCTTGCGGTGGTTGGCTTGTCGGGGTTCGTGAGGATGCGGCGCGCGGCTGCCGACAAGGATGGGCAACGGGCTCGCGGGGCGGCTCGGACCTGTCTGCAGATGCTGCGCAGCGGTGGCGATGCGACGGCGGCGTTCGCGGGCTATCTCGGCGATCGGCTCGGGGTGCCGGCCGCGGCGGTCATCACGGCGGATCTGACGCAGCGCCTCGTCGCGGCTGGTCTTGAAGAGTCGGTGGCGCGCGCGGCCGCTGCGGCGATCGAGCAGGGCACCGCGGCGCGGTACGGTGGGGGAGCCGGGCTCGACGCGCAGGCCGTGCAGGCGCTCGTGCAGCAGTTGGAACGACAGCGCTTCGGCGTGCATGGGTGGCTGCCGTTCATGCTGTGGCCGGTGTTGGCGCTGGCGATGGGGGGCGAACTGCGTGCGCAAGCAGCATCGAGCGAAGTCGAGGCCGTCGCGGCCTATCGCGCCGGCGACTACCGGGTGGCCGAGACGGCGTTCGCGCGCGCGTTCGCAGCGACGGGCGATCGACGGTGCTGGCGCGCGTGCGGCAACTGCTACTTCCGTCTCGGCGAACTGCCACAAGCGTTGTGGGCCTACGAACAGGCGAGGCTCGGCCTGCCGCGCGATCCCGAGTTGCTCGCGAACCTGCGCCTCGTGCGCACGCGCCTCGAAATCGACGCTGGTCCCGGTGGGTTCGCAGCCGAACTAGCGACGCTGCGCGATAGGCTGCTGCCAGGCGAACGTCTGCTCGTGTGCGCACTCTGCATGACGATCGCCGCGGGCTGCCTCGTGCTCGGCTGGCGCCGCGTCGGGTTGCGTTGGGTCTCCGTGCTCGTGCTCGTGCCCGGTGGTTGGCTCGCGGCGGAGTCGTTGTGGCTTGCGCCGATGCGGCCACCGGATGCGATTGCGTTGCAGACGCTGGCGCTCGTGTCGGAACCGCGCGCTGGCCTCGAACCGGTGGCTACCGTGCGGCCTGGAGTGACGGTGTCACTGCTCGGTGGCGAGCAGGGTGCGTTCGTGCGCGTGCGAGCAGGCGAACGTTCCGGGTATGCGCCGCGCGCCGCAG
>JAYUCN010000287.1:0-5235 GCA_043740335.1 Planctomycetota bacterium | reverse complement strand
CATCAAGCCCATCGACGGGGCGGGCAGCAAGGACACCTTCCGCTGCGGCGACCGCACCGAGTTCGAGCAGGTGCTCCAGCGCACTGCGCACGTGCCCGAGATCTCGGTCGAGGAGTACATCGACGGCGAGGAACTCACCTTCGACACGGTCTGCGCCAATGGTCGCATCCTGTTCGAGAACGTGTCGTGGTACCGGCCCAAGCCCATGATCCTCGCGCAGAACGAATGGATCTCGATGCAGAACATCGTGCTGCGCGACTTGAACACCGACCTGCCGCGCCCCGGCGTCGAGCTCGGCCATGCGGTGTTGAGGGCGCTCGACTTCCAGACCGGCTTCACGCACATGGAGTGGTTCCGCACGCCGCAGGGCGAGGCCGTGTTCTGCGAGATCGGCGGCCGGCCGCCGGGCGCGCGCCTCGTGCATGCGATGAACTACTCGTGCGACATCGACCTGTTCCGCGGCTGGGCGGAAGCCGTCTGTCACGGTCGGCTGAGCCAGGACACGACGAAGAAGTACAACGCAGCGATGATCTTCAAGCGCGCGCAGGGCCATGGCACCGTGCGCGCCCACGAGGGCCTCGCGGAACTCATGCGCCGCTATGGCCCGCACGTGGCGACCATCGAGCTGACGCCGATCGGCGAGCAGAAGCGCGATTGGCGCAAGGTCGTCGTCGGCGATGGTTGGGTCGTCGTGCGCCATCCCGATCTCGCGTTCACGCTCGAGATGTCCGAACGCTTCGTCAACGACCTGCGCGTCGTGGCCGGATGAAGAAGCACCAGCGACAAGGGGCGGCGTGGCTCGCGCTTCTGCTGCTCGGCTGCAGCCAGGCGCCGCCCGGTTCGCCGGGTGCTTCGTCCGCGCGCGACGTGGCGCCGCGACCGGTGCACTTGATCGAAGTCGGCACCACCGAACTGCCGCGCCACGTCGCTGTCACGGGCGTGCTGTCGGCACAGGAAGAACTCGTGCTCGGCATGCAGGTGCAGGGCCGCTTGCAGACGCTGGCCGTCGACCTCGGCGACGCCGTCGAAGAAGGTACCGTCATAGCCGCGATGGATCCCCGCGACTTCGCGCTCGAACGCGACCGTGCGTTGGCCGCCGTCATCGCCGCGCATGCGCGCCTCGGCTGTGCCGAGACGCAAGACCTCGCCAGCATCGACGTCGAGACCACCGCACCGGTCAAGGAAGCGCACGCGGTGGTCGGCGAAGCGAGGTTGCAGCGCGAGCGCATCGTGACGATGGTGCAGGAGCAGTTGCGCGCTTCGTCGGACCTCGAGACGGCCGACGCGACGCTGGCCGTTGCCACGAGCCGGTTGCAGCGCGCGCGCGATGAAGTGCGCACGTGGCTCGCCGAGGCCCGCCAGCGCCGCGTCGAGCTGGACCAGGCGAAGAAGCGCGAACAGGACGCGCGCCTCCAGGCACCGTGGCGCGGACGTGTGGCCGCGCGCCATGCGACGGCGGGGCAGGTGCTCTCCGCCGGGGCGCCCGTCGTGACGTTGCTGCGAACGGATCCGCTGAGGTTGCAACTCGCGGTGCCAGAACGCCTCGCCGGTGCCGTGGTGGTCGGGCAGGACGTGGAGTTCACCGTCGATGGTCGGCTCGGCGAGGCGCGGACCGGCAAGATCGTGCGCCTCGGTGCCGGTGTCGATCGCCGCGACCGCACGCTGCACGTCGAGGCCGAGGTGGCGAACGCCGACCGCGCGCTGTTGCCGGGCGCCTTCTGTCGGGCGCACATCGTCGTCAGAAAGGCCGAGCCGGTCGTCGTCGTACCGCGCACCGCCGTCGTCACGTTCGCCGGCATCGACCGTGTCTTCACCGTGCCGGCGACGACCACAGGCCCGCACAAGGCGAAGGGCGCCATCGTCGAGCTCGGCCGCGACCTCGGCGATCGCATCGAGATCGTGCGCGGCGTCGCGGTCGGCACGCGCATCGTGGTGGACGCCCAGGGGCTCAGCAACGACGCGGCCGTCGCCGTGGTCCAATAGAGGAGCCGAGCGACGAACCGTGCAGAAGCTCGCCGAAGTCTGCATCCGCCGGCCGGTCTTCGCGACCATGCTCGTGCTCGCGATGGTGGTCGCGGGCGGCGTCGGCTTCTGGCACCTCGCCGTCGATCGCTATCCGGCCGTCGACCTGCCGACCGTCACCGTGCGCACGGAGCTGCCCGGTGGTTCGCCCGAGGAAGTGGAAGTCTCCGTCAGCTATCCGATCGAGGAAGCCGTCAACACCGTCGAAGGCATTCGCGAACTGCGTTCGATCTCGGGCCCGAGCACGTCGCTCGTCATGGTGACGTTCGATCTCGATCGCGACATCGACCTGGCCGCGCAGGACGTGCGCGACCGCGTCGCGCAGGCGGTCCGGCGGCTGCCCGACGACGCCGAGCCGCCGGTCGTGTCCAAGTTCGACAACGACAGTACACCCGTGCTCACGCTGGCCCTGTCGGGCGACCGGCCGCTGCGGGAACTGACCGAGATCGCCGACAAGCGGCTCAAGCGCCAGCTCGAACGCGGCCGCGGTGTCGGCGAAGTGCGCCTCGTCGGCAACCTCCAGCGCACGATCAATGTCTGGCTCGACGCCGACCGGTTGGCCGCGTTCGACCTGCCCGTGGAGTCGGTGCGGCAAGCACTCGTGCGCCAGAACAGCGACGTGCCGGGCGGCAACGTCACCGACGATCGTTCCGAGCGCACTCTGCGCACGCTGGGCCGCGTCGTCGATCCCAGAGCCTTCGACGACCTCGTCGTCGCCACGCGCAACGGCGTGTCGATCCGCATCTGCGACCTGGGGCGCGCCGAAGACGGCACCGAAGAACCGCGTTCGCTCGCGCGCCTCGACGGCGTGCCGACCATCGTGCTCGAAGTGCGCCGCCAATCGGGCGCCAACACGGTCGCCGTCATCGAGGGCGTGCGCGCCGCCATCGACGACTTGCGCCGCGCGCTGCCGTCTGACCTGCGGCTCGAGGTCGTGCGCGACCAGTCGCGCTACATCCGCGCCGCCCTGCACGAGATCGAGTTCCACCTCGTGGTCGGCTCGATCTTCGCGGCGCTCGTCGTGTTGTGGTTCCTGCGCAGCTGGCGCGCGATGCTCATCGCCGGCATCGCCATCCCGGTCTCGGTGATCGCGACCTTCGGCGTCATGTGGACGCTCGGCTTCACCTTGAACGGCGTCACCATGCTGGCGCTCGTGCTCATGGTCGGCGTCGTCATCGACGACGCCATCGTCGTACTCGAGAACGTGCAGCGCTGGGCCGACGAGAAGAACGTGACGCCGTTCGTAGCCGCGGGCGAAGCGACGCGCGAGATCGCGCTGGCGGTCATGGCGACGACGCTGAGCCTCGTCATCATCTTCGTGCCGGTCGCGTTCATGTCGAGCATCAGCGGCCGCTTCCTGTTCCAGTTCGGCATCACGGCGGCGGTCGCGGTGCTCATCAGCCTGCTGGTGTCGTTCTCGCTGACGCCGACGATGTGCGCGCGGCTCGTGCGGGCACGGCGGTACCCCGAGGGACGGAGAGCACCGCTGGCCGAACGGCTCTACCTGCGCACACTGCGCGCCTGTCTGAAGCGGCCGTGGTGGACTGTGGCCGCGGCCGCCCTCGTCGTCGCCAGCGCCGTGCCGCTCTACGGCATCGTGCCGCAGGACTACATCCCGAGCGACGTCGACGAAGGCGAGTTCGAGGTCAACGTGAACGGCCCCGATGCGGCGAGTGTCACCGCCATGGACCAGGTCATGCGCGCCGTCGAGGCGGAGTTGCACCAGGTAGCTGGCGTGCGTACGGCGTTGACGACGATCGGCGGCGGCTTCCTGAGCGGCGTCGCGCAGGGCGGTGTCTACGTGCGCCTGGCACCGCACGAAGAACGCCGCTTCTCGTTCGGTCGGCTGTGGTCGTGCCTGCTGCACGGTGATCCGCTGGCGGCGCTGCGCGGCAACTACACGCAGCGCGAGGTCATGAGCGAGATCCGCCAACGCTTGCGCAAACTGCCCGACGTGCGCTGCTCGGTACGCAACCAGCGCAGCTTCAACCTCGGCGGCGGTCCGTTCGAGATCGACTTCTCGATCCGCGGTCCCGACCTCGTGGCGCTCGCGGGCTACACCGAACAGCTCAAGGACCGCGCGACGGCGCTCGGCGGCATGGTCGATCTCGACATCACGCTGCGCTTGCATCGGCCCGAGCTGCGCGTGCAGATCGATCGGCCGCGCGCGGCCGAACTCGGCATCGACACGCAGGACATCGCCTCGGCCCTGCGGCTCATGGTCGGCGGCGCCACCGAAGTCTCGCGCTTCCGTGATCCGCAGCTCGACGAAGAGTACGACGTGCGGCTGCGCCTCCAGGCGGCGGATCGCGAACGGCCCGCTCGCATCGGCGAACTGCTCGTGGGACGCCCCGACGGCGGCACCGTGCGGCTCGACAATCTTGTGCACATCGAGGATGCGAGCACGGCCTCGCGCATCGACCGCCTGGACCGGCAGCGGCAGGCGAGCCTGCGCGGCGGCATCGCGCCGGGCTCGGCGCTCGCGGCATGTGTGGCGAACCTGCGGCGTGCGGCGAGCGAACTCGGCATGGGCCCCGAGTACTCGACCGTGGTGTCGGGCCGGGCGCGCGAACTCGAGCGCACGGGGGCCGAGTTCCTCGTCGCGTTCCTGCTGGCGCTCGTGTTCATGTACATGATCCTGGCGGCGCAGTTCGAGAGCATCGCCCAACCGCTCATCATCCTGCTGGCGCTGCCGCTCGCGGCCCCGTTCGCGCTGCTGTCGCTGTGGCTCGGCGGCCAGACCTTGAACCTCTACTCGGCGCTCGGCGTGCTCGTGCTGTTCGGCATGGTCAAGAAGAACGCAATCCTCCAGGTCGACCATTCCAACAAGCTGCTGGCGCATGGCCTGCTGCCGTTCGACGCGATCGTGCAGGGCAGCCGCGACCGGCTGCGGCCCATCCTCATGACGACACTCGCGTTCGTCGCCGGCATGTTGCCGCTCGCGGTCGGTGCTGGCCCTGGCGCGGAGGAACGGAAGGCCATCGCCGTCGTCGTCATCGGTGGGCAGATGCTGAGCCTGGGACTGAGCCTCGTGCTGACACCGGTCGTGCAGTGGATGATGTGGCGACGGCGCGCGTCCGTTCAGGTGCCGACGACACGCCCGTAGGGACGCTTGATCCAGGCGTGCACCCGCTGGTCCGCGGCGAGCAGGCGGAACTCGCGGTGCAGGCGATCGAGTTCCGCTGCGGACAGCAGCCGGCGCGTCAACGGGAA
>JAYUCN010000286.1:0-5238 GCA_043740335.1 Planctomycetota bacterium | reverse complement strand
CGGTCAGGCAACGGTCATCTTCGGCGGCCTGACGCTCGAGGAAGTCGGGACGACGACGCTGCTCTTCCAACTGGACGAGGCCGACACGGATCCGGTGTCGCTCAGGCTCGAAGCACGAATCCCGTATGCACTGCAGTTCACCGCGCAGCCGACCGCGGTCGTCGCGCCCGCTGGTTTCGACGCGACGATCACCGTGGTCGACGCCCGTTCGGGAATCCCACAGGCACCCGATGCGCCACTTACGATCACCTTGGCGAGCCAGGGCAGTGGCACGCTGATCGGCACGACCACTCTCACCACGTCGACGACGAACACCACGTTCGCCGGCCTGCACTACCAGGGGCTCGAGCGCACGATCCTCGTCGCCACGTCCGCGGAACTGCCGCTGGCGGTGAGCCAGCCGATCGACTTCGACGAACCGGAGTTCCACACGCTCTACCCTGCCGTGCAGCTCGTGCATCGTCCCTTCGCTCTGGAGCTCGGGTTTCTGTCGCGACTGCACCCATCCCAGCCGGTCAGCGTGACCGGGCTGCCGGTGACGCTCCAGCAGCGGCAGGGCGCGGGACACCTCCAGGGGACTGGCACCTACGTGGTCTCGGGGGCACACACCGCGTTGACGAACGTCGCCTACGACACGTGGGACACCGTAGCGGCATCGTTGTCCACGCCGTACTCGTCGCAGTCCCTGACCGTTCGGGCGTCGGTCGCGCTCACGGCGCCAGCGCCGACGATCTACGTCGCACCTTCCCTTGCGCAGACGACGACGATCACGGTGCGCGACGGACTCGGCGCCCCCTTCGTGGTGAGCGGACCCTTCGCCTGGATCGTCACGAACGGCAGCACCGTCGTGCAACAAGGCACCGTGCCCGTGACCGCTGCGACCACGTTCGTCGTGCCGGTTCCCGCACTCTCGGCGGGCAGCTACCAGCTCGGCGTCGCGGCGAGCGAACGTGCGAGCGAACCCTTGTCGCTGGCCATCGAGACGTTGACCGAAGCGCCGGGCCCCGTGCTCATCCTGCGGCCGGGCCGCGTCGGCACGCTGTACGGGGACACGATCGCCGGCGTCGTGACCGGCGTGGCGTCGACGTACCTCGTCACCAATGGCACCCTGCCGGCAGGACTCTCGCTCGTCGGCACGTCCGGTGCCGTGACTGGTACTCCCACGGCACCCGGCACGGCGCACTTCCAAGTGGTCGCGAGGGTCGGTGCTTTTAACAAGCCGCTGCGCGTCACGATCTCGGTCTTCTCAGCGAGCGAAGCGGAGTTCGTGCCAGCACAGAACTTCGGATTTCCGGGCACCACCCCGCCCTACACGTCGACACAGGTCGACCAGACCGTGACACCGGGCACCACGTTCGATCTCGCCAATCCGACCTTCCAGATCCGCGTGCACTACCCCACGCAGGTCGCGTCGATCACGCAGCCGATGCCTCTGCTCGTGCACCATCACGGGCGCGGCTTCGACCACGTCGAGTACAACGACCTGCTGGGCCGCATCGCGCGGTGGGGATTCGTCTGCGTCAGCTCCGGCGACTACTACTCGTTCTCCGGGTGGAACAACCCCGGCTACTTCGGGTCGCAGCCGTACACGGAGAGCTATTGGGAGGCTGGCATGGAATCGGCCGCGGGCACCCTGGAACGACTGCTGCGGCGCATGGTCGTGCGGAACAGGACGCCGGGCGACCCGCTGTTCGGCAAGATCGACGAGTCGCGCCTGTTCGTCTGCGGTCACTCGCGCGGCGGCGGAGCCGTGCACGCGTCGCAGTCGCGCGGCTTCTCGCTGAAGCTTCTGGCCAGCCCACCGCAGATCCCCGTCACCGAAACCATCGGGCTTTCGGGCTACATCGCGCTCATGCCGCTCGATCTCTGGTTCTCCTCGGCCTGCCAACCACCGAGCATTCCACCGGTGCCATCTGGAATCGGCGCCGCGCCCTACGGCATCCCCCGGAACCTGCAACGCATGCCGGGCCTGATCTTCGCCAGTGAACTCGACGGCGACCTCAGCTACCCGTTCTGCGACCAGCTCATCGAACGCCGCACGACCTCGACGTGCTTCTTGACGATCTGGGGCGGCAACCACAACCAGACGGGCGACGCACACGGCAACGAATCGGCGCCGGCACAGCCGAGCATCACGGGGCAGACGCAACGCAACATCCTCGTGCAGTGGATGACGGCGTTCCTGCTGCGCTTCGGCTACGACCGCCTCGACCTTGAGGGCCACCTCTTCGGCGGCGAACATGCGCAGTCCGCGGACGTCGGTCGCGTGGCGTTCCGGGACATGTCCGCACAGGTCATGGTGCTCGACGCCCAGAACCTGAACGTCGCGCTGAACAACCTGTCGCTGCAGAACGTCGCCTCGTCGGGCGTCACCGCCTCGATCACGGACCCCTATCCCTTCCTCGGGGCGCTGCCCAACGCCACGCCGCGCGCGGTGAGGCTCCTGTTCTCGACCATCGGCGCCGGCAAAACCTTCCGCACCACGCTCAGCAGCCTCGGTCTCGACGTGCAAGGCCGGAAGAGGCTCGTGTTCGAGGTGCGTCAATCGGGCACCACGGGCTTCAACTGGGTGTCGATCGGCGTGCGGCTCGCCGACACCAGCGGCACCAGCGCGCTCGTCCCGGTCTACGACCGGACCACGACCCCCAACACGTCCGCGTTCCTGCCCATCTATCCCGTGCCCGGCCACAGCTCGCCGCGGCCACTCAACCGCTTCGTGCAAGTCGAGATCCCGCTCACGCAGTTCGTGGGCGTCGATCTCACTCGCTTGGCCAGCATCACGTTCGAGTTCGACAACGGCAACACGGCCAACAACCTGCTGCTCGACGACCTGCGCATCGAGTGACGCCGTGGGCGCAGCCCGTCAAGGCGCCTGCTTCTTGGGTTCGGGCGGGGCCGGCGGCGGGGGCGCGCCGACTGCTTGGGCCTGCTGTGCCGCGCGGGGTGCCAGGATCGGCATGGCGAGCGTCGCCAGATGACCAACGGCCTCGCGCGTGCGGCCCAGGTCGACGCGCAGGCAGAGGTCGCCACGGTCGTGCCGCTTCTCCAGGCGCTGGAACAGCGGCCGCACGGCGCGCATGGTCGGCTCCTTCTTCATGCGCTCGATCCACGCATCGACCGCGGCGTCGGACACAGCGATGCCCTCACCTTCCTTCTGGTGGCGCAACACCGCCTCCACCTCGAGGTGCGGATCGTCCGCCACGCCCGTCGCGCGCACGCGGCAGAACAGGAAGGTGGGCGCATCCCCTTCGGGCCACTCCGTGCCGGGGAAGAGGACCCCCAAGGCGCTGTTGCGCAGCAGGGCGTTGGCGACGTCGAAGCTGAAGTAGACGAGGTTGTCACCGCGTCCCGACAGGAGCGACATCACGTCCGCGCACGGCAGACCCGCGTGCGGCTTGCCGTCGAGCACCGGTTCGATGACCGACGACGCCCCGCGCACCTGGAGTTCGGGACGCGGCTGCACGAAGGTCTCGCCGCCCGGCTCGCGACGACGCACCTCGAACTTGCCGACCGTGCCCTGCGTCCATCTGCCGCGGGCGATGCTGTCGGGGATCCCGAGCGGCCGGTTGCCCTCGAACACGAGCACTTCGCGGACGTTGCGCTGCATGCCCTCGGCCTGCTCGCCCTCCGCCCCGAAGTCGGCAACCATGGTCACGCGGTCGAGGGCCAGCAGCGGGAACCCGATCTCCTTCTGCATCTGTTCGAAGACGACCTTCAGCACGGAGATTTCGAGGTCGGCCCAGATGCCACGTTCGCGCAGGGCTGCGAGATCGGCGAAGACCACGTTCTTGAAATCGTCGAGCAGGAACGCCTTCGCTGGTACGGGCTGCTGGGCGACGACGGCAGAGAGAGCGAACGACAGGGCAAGACAAGAACGGCGCATGAATCCTCTGAGCGGTGGGCGAACGGCCCTTCGCGGGTCGAGCATTCTATTCCGGGTGCGCCACGGAAGTCTGCTATCGCCGCGTGCCCTGCACGATCACCCACGCCAGGCCGCCGATGATCAGGATGGCCACCAGCAGGACCCGCCAGCCGGGAATGCGTCGTTCGGTCCCTTGAGAGGTCATGTCTTGGTGCCGGCGAAGAGCACGATGCCGAGCGAACCCAGCACGATGGTCGGCGACCACGCCGCCACGATCGGATGCATGAGCCCCGACTGGCCGAGACTCTGGCAGATGAGATCCCCGATCATGTAGGTCCCGCACAAGCCGATCACCAAGAGCAGACGTTCGATGCGGCTGCCGCGTTCGTAGAAGACGGCGAGCGGCAACGCGAGCAGCAGCAGCAGCAGGTTGGCGAGCGGGTAGGCGATGTGGCGTTGCAGCGCCAGCCGCACATCGGCGCGGTTGGGACGCGTCACCGAGAGTTCCATGAGGTCGGTGTAGGACATCGCGTCGGGCTCGATCGTGTCCTGGCCTTGTTGCAGCAGGATCGCCGGCGTCAGATCGGGCCGTTCGAGCCACTCTTGCGGCTCGCCACCGTGAATGCGCGCGCACCACCCCTTCATCAGGTGCCAATCCGCTCTCCCCTCGTCCCACACGGCCCGATCCGCGGTGACCAGCGCGGCGTCGGTCGCGGGCGGACCCTCGACCAGCATGCCGACCCCCGACATCGCGGCCGCGATCGGGTCGAACTCACGCACGTACAGGTAGTAGCTCACCTCACCATGCAGGTCTTGTACGAGGTTGCTGTACGAAGTGTGGCCCTTGCGCAGGTACGACTCCTCGGCGGCGATCGAGGGACCCACGTGGGGCACGACCCACTGCCAGTTCGCGGCCATGGCGAGCCCCGCAACGCAACCGCACCACAGCATCGGTCGGAGCACACGCTGCATGCTGCGGCCGGTGAACAGCATCGGCACGACCTCGTTGCTCTGCTGCAGACGCGCAACCGAGAACATGCAGGCGATGACCGTGGCGAACGGCGTGATCGACGTCAAGAGCATCGGCGTCAGCTTGACGTAGTAGCGCACCAGATAGAGCGCCAGATCGAAGCTGCCGAGGCCCTGTGCCGACACGCGATTGACGTAGCGCGGCAGGTTGTTGAGGAGGTCGATGAGGATCGACAGCAGCAGGAAGAAGAGCAACGCGGTGCCGAACGCACCGGCGACGATACGGCCGACATAGCGATCGAGCAGGCTCATCGGCGCAGGTGCCTCCAGCACATCGGTACCCCGAAGACCAGCAACAGCGCGGCCGGCATCCAGCCGCACCATGCACTGTGCGTGCTGACCAGCAG
>JAYUCN010000285.1:0-2132 GCA_043740335.1 Planctomycetota bacterium | reverse complement strand
AGCTGGCGTTCCCAGACGACCAGCCAATTGTTAGGTGAAGCGGTCGCGGACGAATCGCCGCCGATGTCAGGGTTCACGCTGTCGCCAGCGGAGCTCGGCTCACTGATCGCAAACTCGGGGGTGCTGATAGGCGAATTGGCAGCACGCCGCCGGCCGTGGATCTGCCAATGCCCCGCCTGGAACTGCTGCATCACGACCAGGAAGACGCCGTTCGAATTGAGGTTGGCAACCCGGGGGTTCGCGCAGTTCAGCGTGCTGATGTCGACGACATCGCGACTGTTGGCGACGAAGGTGCCATCGGTGCCGTTGCGAAACTCGCAGAAGATGTCCGTGTCGGTCGCGGAGAACTCGTGCTGCCATACGAGCAAGTACTGGTTGGACGAGGCGTCGAAGGCAAGGTCTGGCTGCGAGCAGTCGTGCACGAAGCCGAATTGAAACGGGTTGTTGTGGATGATCGGATCGACGACCAATGGCCCGGCACCTCGCGCCTTTGCGGGGACGTGGATGTGGATGCGATTGCCATCGCACGTCGTCGGCACCGCGACCTGATGCCCGTCGGCGAGCACGTGGGCCTCGCCGTACTCGACACGGCCGAGTTCGTTGCCGAACTGGATGCCGGCGAGCGTCGCGTCCTCGCACAGTTCGGACAGCACGTCGATGTCGATCTCGACGTCGCCAGCGAGCGCGCTGTCGACGACGAACGTCTGCTCGACGTCATCGACGCCCAGATCGTAGACCTCGCGCACGGCGCCATGGTCGAGCGTCACGCGCTGGCCCGCTTGCCGCGGTTCGGCGGCACCGAGCGGCAACTGCTGGCCGCCGACGCGCACGGTGCGCAGCACGAAGTTCACCGGGAAGTCGCGCGCTGCCTGCGAGCCGAAGAACGGGACGTAGACGAAGCCTTCGGGGCCGAGCGATGCCTTGTAGGTCGGTGTCGAGGCCCACAACCGGCCGTCACCGGGGCGGTCGAAGAGCACGGTGCGCGGCGGTTGCCAACCACCGCCGACGGCGGCGGCCGCGGCGACGGCGCTCGGCGCACCGGGTGGCAGCACGCGTTGGCGACGGTTGCGCGCCGCGATCTCGCTCGGCGGCATCGGCGACATGTCATGCCAACCTTTCACCGGGTCCGGCACGGGGGAGGGCTTGTAGTCCTGTTGCTGCGCGACGAGCGAGGCGCACGACAGAAGGCCAGATAGCAGGAACGATGACCGCCGCGACGGGACGGCCATCGCCGAACGATTCGCGATGGGGTTCATGGGTTTCTCGGTCGAGGAAGGTGGGCGTGCTTCGCGAGCACGCGAGCGAGGCGCTCGTTCCCGGCGCGTCGTGACGCACAATCCGCGGAAATCACGCGGTGCTGGGATGCAGGACTCTGGCGCCCGAGGCGGTGCGCACGGCCGGCCCGATCAGCGATCAGCGGCCGGCGGTGCTCAGCGAATCGCGCAGCGCGCAGCCATCGCGATAGGCCGCGTCATCCCATTGGTCGAGGTGACAGACGGACTGCATCGCCGCGAGGGCAGGCAGAACCTTCGCGAGGCGTTGCGATGCCGCACTCGCGTCGCCCATGGCGGCTTCGATCTCCGCGACGCGCACGTTCATGAAGCCCCACGGCAGCACGTACCACGGATCCTCGGGAGCCTTCGCGACCTGAGGGTCGAGCTTGCCGAGCGCCAGTTCGAACATCTCGCGGGCCCGATCACGCTCGCCCGCCGCCGCCGCCGGGGCACTGGCCGCAGCGCAGCGCCACGCGGCATGCAGGCAATCGCCCGCGCGTTTGAACGCGAGCCAGGTCTGGCGCACCGCCAGGATGCCGTCCGCGGCAACAGCGGCGGCTTCGTGGTCCCCGCGCGCGACGGCCAGCTTCGCCTCGAGCCAGCCGATCTCGACTTCCAGTTTGACGCTGTTCGGGTGGTTCTCGTCGGCGAGGTGCCGCGCGCGCACGAGCCACTCCGCGGCCGCCGGCAACCGGCCGGAGCGCAGGTGCCAACGCGCCAATCCTGTCATCACCCCCGCCAACCGATCCTTATCGTACGGCCCGGGCGCTGCGGAATCCGCCGGCAATTCGCGTTCGATGCTCGCCCACGCGCCGTCGACGTCGCTGTCGGCGCGCGCTTCCTCGATGGTCGCGCGCG
>JAYUCN010000284.1:0-5244 GCA_043740335.1 Planctomycetota bacterium | reverse complement strand
TCTCGGTGTTGTTGACGAGGTGGTGCAGACCGCGCCAAGCGCCTTCCAGCTGCTGGAACTCGGCCTGGTGCAGGATCTGGTTGATCTGTTCGGTCAGTTTCTTGTCGATCGCGGCGATGATCGCGTCGATCGTCTTGATGCTGTCGGAAGAGATCACCTTGCTGTGCCGCAGGGCCTCCTGCGCCAGCGTGGCGACGGCGGCCTGCACGGCTTCCTCGGCCTGCTTGGACTTCGGCTTGATCTCCTTCTTGAGCAGCTTGCTGAACTCGTCGACCTCTTTCGAGGCCGGTTGTGCCTGCGGTTGACTCGGGTTGGCGTCGGTCATGGCGTCTCCTGTCACTCGGCCTTCGGCTTGTCGGGGTTCGGGGCGGAAGCCAGCGCCTGCAACAGCGCCGGATCACTCAAGGCCTTGCCGAGGATAGCCTCGGCCTTGTCCTTGCCGTCCAGGTAGGTCTTGAGGTTGTCGAGCTGGGTGCGCGCTTCGAGCAGCTCGCGCAAAGCGCCGACCTTCTTGGCCACGGCGGCCGGGGAAAAGTCGTCCATGCTCTCGAAGGTGAGTTCGACGTTCAGGTTGCCTTCGCCCGTCAGGGTGTTGGGTACCTGCATGGACACCCGCGGCTTCATTGCCTTGAGGCGGTCGTCGAAGTTGTCGACATCGATCTCCAGTAGTTCGCGGTCGGACACGGGCGGCAGCGCCTCCTTGGGATTGCCCGACAGATCGGCCATCACGCCCATCACGAACGGCAGCTGGATCTTCTTCTGGGCACCGTACAGCTCGACATCGTACTCGATCTGCACACGCGGCGCCCGATTGCGGGCGACGAACTTTTGACTGCTTGGCTTGGCCACGGAACTACCTCGCTAGCTGTGGATCACGGGAACGAAAGGGGGTAAGGCGACGCAGTGCTGGCCGTCAGGATCCTTCCTTCGGGCCGTGGAACAACATGGCCTGGTTGAGGCCATCGGGAACAAGATCGCGCAATACGTCGAGGAAGCTCTTGCTGACGAGTCGCTTGGCACGCTGCAGGAGCATCGGCACCGGACTGCTTGGTTCGTTCTGGGCGTAGAACTCGCAGATGCGGTCGATCCAGTGCATGACGTCGTTGGCGTTCTGGATGCCAGTCGAAGTAGCACTCGCACCGGTTCCTGCGGTGCCCGCGCCGCCGGCGGTCGATGCCACCAGGGCACTGCCACGCGCTTGGAGATGCTGTTCGAGTTCTCGCGCCTGGCTGTCCAGCACCGCGGCAAGCGGCCGCAGGTCCGGTGCCGAGCCGACGAGCAGAGTGGCCAGCGTCGCGTCGATCCCGCGCAGTTCTTCGCGGGCTGTTTGCACGGCCGTGAACGTCGCCTCGAGCGCACTGCCGTCGACTTCCTGGAAGGCCGCGCGGATCAGGTCCGCAGTCGGCGGTGTGCCACTGACGGTGCCGCGGCCGGCGGCGGCATCGATCTCGCGCAGGCCGAAGTTGCCGGCGGAGCGGGCGGAGACCAACGGTGCTTCGCGCAGGCTGCGTACCATGCCGCCAGCGTCCGCGAGTCCGAGCAGCGCGTTGGTGCGCATGGTGGCATCGTTGTCGTCCTCGGCATCGAGCAGCGGAAAGAGGCCCGCCCAGAACTTGTCGAGCATGCCCCGCACGATTTGCAGCCCAGCCGCGAATCCGGCCATGCCGTCGGTATGCACCAAGGCCCGGCACAGCGGCATCAGGACGCGCAGGTCCTTGCTGCGCCCCAGCAGCCCGACCGCCAACTGCTTCACTTCGCGCCAATTCGGTTCCTCGGCCGGTACGACCTCGGCTCCCATCTGCCGTTCCGGCTTGGCTGTCGCGGCCTGCACCATCGCCAGGAACTCGGCGTCGTACTCGATGTCGACGCCACACGGTTGCTCGGCAGCAACTGGCTCCAGGAGACGGTCTACATCGATGGCACTCATTGGCGGACGAGGCGCGAGTGGGCACTTCCGACGGGCAGCTCAGCGTAGCGGGTGGATGGGGCTTTTCCCGGCCTTTTTGTCGCGCCTGGGAGACCTGTGGTCAGGTTCGCGCCGCGCAGAGGATCACATCCTGGAGCAGGGCGCGTGGCCGCAACAGGTTGGCAAGGTCGATGGCCGGCGCGGCGGCGGCGTGCCGTTGGCCACGGGAGCGACCCAGGTCCAGCGTCAGATTGCCGACCTTCTCCGGCCAGAACACCGCGTCGAAGTAGCGCGCATGCAGGTCGTCGAACAAGAGCCGGAAAGGGCCCATGACGCTGGGCGTTGCTGGCCACGCCACCAACACGGGATTGGCGCGGACCGGCAGCCACTGACGGAGCAGGGTCAGCCAGAACGCGACTTCGCCCGGTTCGCCGCGCATCGGCACCGTGGTCAGGTAGCGCGGCGGGAATGGCGGTTGGCTCATCTGCCAGAACTCCTGCACACACTGTTGCCGCGGCTCTGCTTGCTGGAACCCCGGCCAGTCGGCCCACAGCGCATCGAGGGTGGTGCTGAAGAGGTAGGTCCGCAGCGCCTGTTCCGCCGCGTTGTCGTCGGCCGCGTAGGCCAGGGTCTGCAGCCGGTCGAGGAATTGCGGCAGGCTGGTGCCGCCGAGGTCGCCGGTGATGCAGTCGAGCAGGCTCTGCATGCTCGAACGCGCCAGCAGCGGGAGTCGATCGTAGGCTGGCCCCGGTGCGGGGGCGGGCAGGGCGAAACCGACCAGCAGCGGGTAGCAGCGACCGACCTGATCGGCGCTCGGCAGCACCAGCCCGTTGAGCAGCCGGCCGGTCTTTGGACTCGTGTAGAGAAAGCGCAGTGGCGGCAGGGTGCGAAGTTCGGCGTCGAAGGCGCGGCCACGCGCGGCGTAGGAGCGCTCCATGCCTTCCAGCAACCAGCCGTCGAATTCGACGATCTCGGGTACCTGGCTGTGATTGAACCGGATGAAGTCGCCGTGGATCGGCAGCTTGCCCAGGCAGCTGATGGTGGCAGTCACTGCTCGTTCGCCTGAAAGATCCGGGCTGCCGGTTCGAGCAGGAAGAACCTCGGCGTCAGGGGATTCTCGGCGCCTTCGGGCTTGAACACCAAGGAGCACTGAAATGGCAGTTTGTCGCCGCTGCCATCGGTCCGGACTGCAGTGCAATCGAACGTGACCCTGGCATCGTTGCCAACGCGCTCGGTCTTGACTGCTTCGGTCGGAGCATCCCGGTCGGCGAGCAGGCGCAAGAACCCCCACGGGCTCGCCACGCTGTTCTTGGGCACGCGGAACTCGATCTTCTTGCCGTCGACCACGACCTGGGTCTGCATGAGCAGTTGGCTGCCGACCTCACCGACCGTCCACGTACGGATCTTGTTCAGGATCATCGTGTCGGTGCCGTCTTCCGTCGACACGCGGTTGTCGACCGCGATCGTCAAGACGACGATCTCCACGCGTTCCCCGCGGATCATCGCGATGTGGAACTGCAGGCGCGCCTTCCCGGGCTTGTCGCGGTCGAAGCATGCAGCCTGGATCGCCCGCATGCGCAACTTCATGTCCTCGAACGGTCGGTCGAGGCCCAGCGCCGCCTTCAACTCCGGGATGGCGCCGAGTTGTCCCATGAGCTTGAACTCCTGGTCCAGCTTGCCGTCCGGACTGAAGAGGCTGACGAACTTCGCCACGTCGATCTCGTCCGTGGCGTCGCCGCGGCAAGGGAAACTCTTGGCGTAGGCTTGCAGATCAGCGCCGACCGTGTCTTCCCAGTGCTTCTGCATCTCGCGGCGCGCTTCGCGCCCGATGGCCTCGAGGATGCTCTTCAGGATCGCGCGCAGGGAGTTCTCGATGGCGTCGAACGCCGCCGCACTCGACTGGTCGGGCATCAGGTCTTTGATCTGGTTGATCCTGGCCTGGATGCTGGTCTGCACCTTGTTGCACTCGTCGCAGAACTTCGCCACGGCACCCGGCTTGCCGGCAATCACCTCCGGCAGGATGTAGCGTTCTCGTCCGTTGCGCGCCAGTTCCGTGAGGCTGCTGCTCAGGCTGGAGATTTCCTTCAGTGCCAAGGCATAGCTGTCGACCACGGCGTCTGGTCCGATGCCCGGTCGCGGTGCGAGGTCCTGTCGTCGCAGCGCTTCGATGTTCTCCTTGAAGGTTCGCAGAGGCGTCGACTCCGGGCGACTCAGGTCGGCGAGCGAATCGCGCAGCCTGTCCAGCGATGAGGTGTCTGCAAGCCGGATGTTCGCCGTAGACGTGAGCACCTCGATCGTCCAGCGTGCGTCGATCTGCTGCTTCAGCGCCGGCGTCATTTCCACCGGGGTGCCGGACTTCTCCTCCATCCTCTTCAGCACCAGTGTTGCCCTGTCCTCCTTGGCCGCATCGCGCGCCGTGGGGTCCTCTTGCAGGATCTTCGTGATCTCCATCTGCGTCTGCGACCCGGAGCTGAGCTTTCGTTTTGCATCGCCGAGCAGCGCACTCTTGTTGCCGATCACCCAGATCGTGGGTTCGAAACGGCGCGCGGCCAGGAATGCTTCGAGGTGCTTGGACTCCTCCGAGGAGGACGCGGTCCGTGCGTCCGTGCCGATTTCTGCAGGCGACCACCGCCACAGGTTCTGCTCCTTGAGAGCCGTGCGCAGGATCTCGTCGTACGGCACGTATTCGCCGTCCATGGCGCCGTAGACCGTCACCAGCCGGCTATTGGCAGTGAAGTCCAGGCCGTTGTCGCCGGCTTTGTATTGCTCGAGCTTCTTCTCGATGTGGCGGTAGCAGGGTTCGAGGAAGGTCGCTCGCACCTCGTTCGCATAGGCCGTCATCCCGGCCAGCACGGCCTCGCGACTGGGGCCGAGCAGGCTCGTGCGGCTGTAGGCTTGCTGAAGGGCGAGGTAGCGGTCGCGCAGCAGCCCGAAGCTCCTCTGCGTCGAATCGGGTGGCGCGCCAGGACGGCCCGACTCGATCCTCTCCTTGCTCAGATCCGTCCACGATTCGGTGACTCCTGCGAGCACGTTGCGCGTGTCCATCCAGGTCATCACCGAGGTCACCGAGAAGACCAGGGCCGCCGCCGCCGAGCCGAAGATCACGCCCTTGCGCACCCACTCACGCCGCCGCTGCACGGCAGCCGAGCTGTGCGCGAGTTCGCGGTCGGCGTAGATGACCTTGGTGAACAGGTCGCGGATGAAGTAGCTCTTCTGGTCCACGGTGCCGACGGGGCTGCTCTCGGTCTTCGGCGGCAGGCCGAAGGCATTCGACAGTTTCTGCAGCACGAGGTCGATCGGCGCGCCTTCCTGCGTGCCGCTCGTCAGGTAGACGCCGC
>JAYUCN010000283.1:0-2136 GCA_043740335.1 Planctomycetota bacterium | reverse complement strand
CGACGCCGCGCCTGCGCTTCGCTCCTTCTCCGACCGGCCCGCTGCATCTCGGCGGGGCACGCACGGCTCTCTACAACTGGGCGGCTGCGCGCGCGCTCGGCGGTACCTTCCTGCTTCGCATCGAAGACACCGACCAGGCGCGCAGCAGCGACGCGTCGCTGCTGATCATCCTCGCGGGCCTGCGCTGGCTCGGCATCGACTGGGATGAAGGCCCCGAGCAGGGCGGCGACTTCGGACCGTACTTCCAGATGCAGCGGTTGCACCTCTATCGCGCTGCGGCGGATCGCCTGCTCGCGAGCGGCCACGCATATCCCTGCTACTGCACGACCGAGGAGATCGAACAGGGGCGCGAAGCCATGAAGGCCGAGAAGGCCGGGTTCTTCGGCTACGACGGCCGTTGCCGCAACTTGCCCGCCGAGCAGCGCGCGGCGTTCGAGCGGCAAGGACGCAAGCCGAACGTGCGCTTCCGCATGCCCGAGGCGCGCGTGATGAAGGTGCACGATCTCGTGCGCGGCGACGTCGAGGTCAACACCAAGGAACTCGACGACTGGGTCATGCTGCGGCCCGACGGCGTGCCGCTCTACAACTTCGCCTGCGTCGTCGACGACATCGGCATGAAGATCACGCACGTCGTGCGCGGCGAAGAGCACTTCCTGAACGGCATCAAGCAGCGGCTCCTGTTCGAGGCGCTCGCCGCCGAATGCCCGCTCTACGCGCACATCCCGCTGATCCTCAACAAGGAGGGCAAGAAGCTCAGCAAGCGCGACGCCGACACCAACATGCTCGACTATCGCGACAAGGGCTTCCCGCCCGAGGCGGTGTTCAACTACATCGCGCTGCTCGGCTGGGGGTTCTCGGGCGATCGCGACGTGTTCACGCGCGACGAGATGGTCGAGGTCTTCAAGATCGAGGGCATCGGTAAGTCGGGGGCGAAGTTCGACGACGAGAAGCTGCGCTGGATGTGCGGTGAGTACGTGCGGCGTTGGTCGCCGGCGGAGTGTGTGGCCCGCGCGCGGCCGTGGCTCGTGGCCACGGTGCCGGCGGTGGCGTTCACGCAGCACGGCCCCTGGCTTCAGAACGTCATCGCCTGCTACCAGGAGCGCATCGCGCTGCTCAGCGAGTTCGCGGGCAAGATCGTCTGGCTGTTCGCCGATCCGGCGATGGACGAAGCGGCGGCGAAGAACCTCGCCAAGGAACCCGCGGCCAGGGAGTGGTTGCGCGGCTACGCCGATGTGCTCGCCGCGAGCAACCTGCCGCCGAGCTATCCACAGGATCGCAGCGTTGCCGACCTCGCCGTGCAACTGCCGTCGAAGAAGGACTCACCCGCACCGACGTGTGTGTTCGACACGCCCGCGCAGATCGAGGCGGCGTGCCGCGCATTCACGGAACGCCTCGGCGTCAAGTTCGGCAGCTTCGTGCACCCCGTGCGCGCGGCGCTGACTGGCACTGACAAAGGGCCGGGCTTGTTCGACGTCGTCTTCCTGCTCGGCAAGGCGACATGCGTGCGGCGGTTGCGGGCCGCGGCCGCGGGGTGACTCAGCGCGGCCGCGGCTTGGTCGGCGGCGAGATCTCCATCGCGACGAACCGCTCGATGTCGTTGGCGGTGGCCGCGGGCAGGCCGAAGTACGCCATCGCTGCGGCGCGCTGCAGGGCCTGTTGACGCGTGCGGTCGGTCGTGTCGACACCCGTGTTCCAGAGGAAGTCGTAGCGCGTCATCGGCGCGAGGCTCCAGAACAGCAGGCTCGCCATGAGGGCCGCGGTCGCGAACCGCCACCGCCACAGCGACCGCGACGGTTCGCGCGCCCGCACCAGCCACAGGAACGTCACGCCGAACCCGGTGATGAGTCCGGCGACGTGGGCCGTGTTGCTGATGAACGGCAACAACCAACCGATGACGAGGTTGGCAACGATCATGCCGAGCAGGCGCCGTGGGCCTTCGAAGTCGAGGAACGAGAACAGGTGGCGGCCCGATCGCATGTTCATCGCGACCAGCGCACCCATGAGGCCGAACAGGGCGCCCGAGCCGCCGACGACCGGTTGGGTGACGTCGTAGAGCAGGCACACGCCGATGCTGCTGCCAAGTGCCGAGACGACGTAGAGCGCCGCGAAACGCCCGCTGCCGAGCGAGCGTTCGAG
>JAYUCN010000282.1:0-2136 GCA_043740335.1 Planctomycetota bacterium | reverse complement strand
AGGGCCTCGCCGACATGTACGAAAAGGCCAAGGCGAGCCCCGATGCCGAGAAGAAACTGAGGGCCGAGATCCTCAGCCAGGAGAACTCGCGCAAGGCTCTGCAGGGTTACCTCGACGGCCTGCGCACGCCGCGCATCATGGCGATCAAGCAGAAGGCCGAGTCGGATCTGCGCGCCGCCGTCGCCAAGCACGACGAACTGCAGGGGAAATACGGGGACGCCTGGGACCAGGTCGCGGAGTTGCAGAAGGCCAAGGTGGCAGCCCTCGACGACAAGGACAAGACGACGACGCTGGCGAAGGAGGAGCAGGTCCAGAACAAGCGCATCGGCGAAGCCTGCTTCGCCGTCTACGGCACGTCGATCCCGCCCGACGCGACGATGTCGCTGCGCCTGTCCGACGGTGTGGTCAAGGGATTCGCCATGAACGGCACCATCGCGCCGTGGTTCACGTCGCTCTACGGGCTGTTCGCGCGGCACCACGAATTCGGCGGCGTGCATCCGTTCGACGTCCCGCAGGCCTGGCTCGACGCCGAGAAGAAGCTCGACCTGAAGACGCCGTTCAACTTCGTCGCGACGTGCGACATCATCGGCGGCAACTCGGGCTCGCCGATGATCGACAAGGAACAGAACGTCGTCGGGCTCATCTTCGACGGCAACATCGAGATGCTCGGCAACAACTACGTCTTCGACGACGAAGTGTCGCGCACGGTGTCCGTGCACCCGGCGATCATCATCGAGGCGCTGCGCAAGATCTACGGGGCCGGCAAGCTCGCCGACGAGCTCGAGCGCAAGGGGGCGGTCCGCGCGGGCAGCGCCGCGGGCTCTTCGGGCAAGAAGAAGTAGCAGGACCTGCTGCGGCTCACGCGTCGCGCAGCAGCCGCACCGACGTCGACGCGGAAGGAGCCCTGGTCGGGGGAGAGACTGCCGGCGGCCGGATTGGGGGCCGGACGCGACTGGCAACTGGCGAGGCTGAGCAGGACGAGGCTGCTCAGGTTGGGAGTGTGCTTCATGGTTGCACCTCAGAAGTTGAACAGGAAGTAGAGGTCGAAGCGCATGCCGTTGCCGCTGCTGCCATTGGTGCCGTTCGGGCCCATGTATTCGGATTGCCAGTAGATGGCATCGAGGCCGGTGCGCACGCCGGTGTCCCAATCGACGACGGTGCCGAGGTAGGCGCTCTCGTTGCGGCGGCGATTCGCGTTCGCCAGCGTCGTCGACAGATCGTCGTTGTCGGGATCGTCGAGCGTGGCGCCGACGTGGAACCTGGTCTTCCCGGTGTGGACATAGACGAGTTCGGCCCAGCCACCTGCGGATCCGATCTCGCGACCGAGTTCGGTGTTGATGGTCTGGCCGATGCCGCCGCGCACATCGCCGAGGTTCTCGCCTCTCCAGCCTTCGCCGCGCAGCGTGAGACAGCTGCAGATGGGAACCTGCAGGTCGACGCCCAAGACCCAGGTGTCGAAGCGGTTCTCACCGTTGAAGAACGTGTCGGTCTCGGTGCGGCCGAACATGCCCCAGAAGCCGATCTCGGCGGGCTTCGTCTCGACCAGCTCGAAGGGCTTCGTGCCAGCGCGCACCTGCAGGTGCGGCATGCCCGAGTCGAAGCCGTCGCGTTCGCCGGCCGGCGTGTCGAGGTCTTCGTTGTTGACCGCACCCGTGAGACCGAGCATCGCCTTCAGCTCGAACTTCGGACCCGGCGTGTAGCGGCCCTGGATCTGGGCGCGGCGGTCACCGAGGTTGCCCGCGTTCCACATCAGCATCTCCCCGTTCACCGCCGGGAACAACGGCGAGATGACGTCCCAGTCCTGGCCCACGCGCAGGCCGAACTGGTCCTTCGCCATGTCGATGTAGGCGACGCGGATGCGCGGAGTCGCCCGCGACTCCGCCGAACCGGTCGGAAAGTTGGCGAAGTCGATCTCGAGCTTGCCGAGCACCTTGCAGCCATCGATGTCGGCAGGCAGCACGTCGAGACCGAAGCGCGTCAGCCGGGGATCGATGTGGAACTGATCGTCGTTGCGTTTGGTCTCCGGCAGGACGCGCGTCGGCAACACGACGCTGTCCATGCGCGCGGTGTTGTAGTACGTGTCGAGGCGGAGGAACCCGTAGAAGCGGATCGGCAGACCCGACTTCGTGAGGTCCT
>JAYUCN010000281.1:0-2140 GCA_043740335.1 Planctomycetota bacterium | reverse complement strand
GGGGCCGTCGGGACGCCGACGCCGATCGTGCTGACGCATCGCGTCGTCGTGCCCGAGCCGCTCGACGTGAAGAGCTGCCCGTTCGCAATGCCCATCACGCGGAGGTTCGTCACCGTGCTGCTGATCGTCGTGCCGGTCGTGCCGGCCAGGGGTGCCAGCACGACGCCGCTGTTGCTGCCGGCGGCCCAGAACTGGGATCCGTCTTCGGTCGTGGCGCTGCGGATGTTGCCGGCCGAGAACAGGTTGTTGATCGAGGTGCTGCTGTCGATCGTGCCGTCGAGGGCGGTGCGCGCGATCACGCGCGGCACAGCGGCACTGGCCGTCGCGGCGATGGCCGCAGTCCCTGGTGCCGCCGCGTAGCCGACACTGACGAGGTAACGGCCGTCGGCCGACTGGGTGAGGAAACCCTCCGACGTGGCGCTGCCGGAAATCGTCGCCTGCAGGTTGGCGCCGGCGACCGCGGTGGGCAGTGGGATCGTCGGCCCGCCGGGGCCGCCTGCCGTCGTGTACTGATCGAGGAAGGCCGCTGTCGCGATGCCCGACAGGGCGGCGGTGCCGTCGCCGGCGCGCAGGACGACGAGATTGCCAGGAGTGATCTGTGCTGTCGCGAGAGATGCGAGCAGCGACGTGAGGAGAAAGAGTCGGCAGGTGTTGGAGGATTGCATGGGTAGGTTCTCGATCGGCGGCGGAAGAGTCGCAGACACTAAGGTGCGCACGCAAGGTTGTGCCAGTGCCGATGCGGCTGCTGACTGGCGCGCAGTCATGGTTGCGCTCGGCCGTGTTGCGAGGCGCGAGTGTGTCGTCGCGACCGCATCGCGCCAACCGTGGCGCCGTGAAGGTCGCGACCATCGCAAGCGCTTCGACCGGTTGATCTCGCGCGGTCGATCGTTGCACTCGCTGTCCTGTTGCCGCCGGTTGGCCAGCCTCCCGAGCCGTTCGTTCCCGAGTCTGCGTAGGGACCGCTACAGTCCAGAACCGCTCCATGGTGCGAACTCTTCGTCTGGTGCTTGCGGGCGCATTGACCGCGATGGCGACCGCGTGGCTGCCCGCGCAAGCGGCCCCGGTCTGGGCCTCGGCGGTGGTCGAAGCGATCGAGGTGCAGGTTCGACGCGACGCCATTCCAGGTCTGTCGTGCGCCATCGGGGTCGGCCAGGACCTGCCGTTCCGCCGCGGCTTCGGCCTCGCCGACCTCGAGAACGAAGTGGCCGCGACGGCGGCGACGGTCTACCGGCTGGGTTCCATCAGCAAGCCCATCACGGCCGTGCTCACGATGCAGCTCTGGGAAGCGGGACAGCTCGACCTCGATCGCGACGTGCACGAGCTCGTGCCCGAATGGCCAGCCAAGCCGTGGCCCGTGACGACGCGCCTGCTGCTCGCGCACCTCGGCGGCGTGCGGCACTACCTCGGCGAAGCGGAGAGCACGCACCACTACGCGACCCAGACCGAAGCGCTGGCGGTGTTCGCCCAGGATCCGTTGCTGCATGAACCGGGCACGCGCTTCCATTACAGCACCTACGGCTTCAACCTCGTTGCCGCGGTGGTCGAGAAGGTGACGAACCAGCCGTTCGCGCAGGTCGTGCGCGAGCGCGTCGCTGGCCCGAGCGGGGCTTCGACGCTCCAGGACGACGACGTTCTGCGCATCATCCGCGGCCGCGCGCAGGGCTATGTACGCGTCGACGGGAAGCTGCAGAACAGCGCCCTCATGGACGGCAGCTACAAGCTCGGCGGTGGCGGCCTGTGCTGTTCGGCCGAGGACCTCGTGCGCTTCACGCAGGCCCTGCTCGCCGGCAAGCTCGTGAAGAAGGAGACGCTCGCCGTGATGTGGACGCCGCAGACGCTGCGCGATGGCAAGGTCAGCGACTACGCGCTCGGGTTCCGAGTGGGCAGCGAGGGGGGTCGCCGCGTCGTGTCGCACGGCGGCGCCCAGTCGCGCGTGAGCACGATGCTCTACGTGCTGCCCGATGCGCAGGTGACGGTCGTGCTGCTGTGCAACCTCAAGAAGGTGCACCTGCAACCGCTCGCGCAGACGATCGCGGGGTTGGTGGCGCCTGTCGGCAAGCGCTGAGCAGGCTCATCGAGAAGGGTCACTCCGGCAGCGCGTAGTGCAGCACGAGGCGCTTGCCGTCGCGCAGCACGACGA
>JAYUCN010000280.1:0-5260 GCA_043740335.1 Planctomycetota bacterium | reverse complement strand
CCTTGGGCGTACTGACCTTGGTGCGCTTGCCGAGGCCAGCAGCCAGGCAGATCACTGCCAGCGGTCGCGACATGGGGGCGGAACGGGGGCTCGGGGAGGGAAAGGGGGCGAGGATTGTGCGGACCGCCCCGCAACGCGTCAAGGGTGGATTGGGCACTGGCCCACCAACGACACCGGCCCCGGCTGCGCCGTCGTGCAACCGGGGCCGGCGCCAGCAACCACCAGCGGCTTGGCCTACAACTGCCGACGCTCGCAGTTCGTGCGGAACCACCCCGTGACTGGGTCGAAGCCCACGGCCTGGAAGCTCATGTAGTTGCCCGTCAACAGTCCCGCGGGCAACGTGTAGACCTTCGTCAGGCTCGGCGTACCCATGCCGCCCGTGCCGCCCCACGCCACCAGCGTAAACTTGCCGAAAGCGTCCTCGAGCACCGACGTGAGCGGACTCCAGGGATCCGTGCACAGGTTGCCAATGAGCGTCGGCAGCGTCGGCGCATGCGGGAACGACATCATGAGGATCAGGGGCACCTGGGCCGGCACCGCCGTCGTCGTGTTCGAGACCGAGACCACGAGCAAGGTCCCGGCCGGTGTCACCGTGACGCGACGCGAGAACAGGGCGAACGTGCCGTTCGTCTGTGAACCCGGCGTGCTGCCCGTCACCGTGATGGCCCCGCCGCCGGTCGTCGCCGTGACCATCGTCTGAACATAGCCGTTGGGATCTGCAATGACGGGGTTGGTGGTCGACAACGTTCCTGGACCGACGACCGCGAAGTTGACCGTGCCGCCGGGCAGCGGGTTGCCCACCGTGTCGAAGACGCGGGCCACGAGCGGCGTCGGGAACGGCTCGGTCGCCGGGACGACCTGCCCACCACCGCTGATCGCCGCCACGCTGTTGGTCGGGCCGAGCGGGCGGATGCGCTTCAGGGTGCCCCCTGCGGTCGCATACGTCGACGGATGCTGCAAGAACCAGAGGCCGCCGTCGGGGCCGAGCCGGAAGCACGGAACGCCGACGAGGCCGCTCGCCCAGGTCGACACGTTGGGTTGTCCAGGCACCGCCGCCGCAAGGTTCCAGGTACCCGTGTTGACGAGGCGACGGACTTCGCCCGCGAAGTAGTCGAGGAAGAAGGCGTTGCCTTCGTAGGCGGCACCAAAGTCGTACTGACCGCCCAGATTGCGGTAGCGAGGCCCGCCCATGACAGAGAACCAACCCAGGGACTGGGACACGACCGCGATGGGCGCCGTGACAGCGGGCATGCTGCCACCGCAGGTCGTGTAGCTGCTGTTGCCTTCGCGCCAGGGCCAACCGTAGTTGACGAGCGGCATCGGTCCGGTCGCCGGGTAGACGTACTCGTCGTACTCCTCGACTGCGTTCTGACCGACGTCGCCGATGTAGATGTTGCCGGTGACGGGGTCGATGTCCGTGCGGAACGGGTTGCGCAGACCGTGCGCGATGAGCAGCTGGCTGATGTCGGCGTTGGCGCTGAGCGCGTTGTTGCCGGGATCGAGCGCGGAGAACGACGGCGCTACGAGGCTGCCGCCGGCCCCGAGCACGGCCACGCTCACATTCATGCGCAGCAGACACCCGAGCGACGAAGTCGTGCTCTGCGCCGGGCAACCGAGCGCGTCCTCGCCGATGGTCTGGTAGAGCATGCCGTCGGGGCCAATCCGCGTCGAACCACCGTTGTGGTTGAAGTTGGTGTCCGGCATGGCCGCGAGGATCACGCGACGCGATGCGAGATCCAACGTCACGCTCGTGCTCGCCGGGTTCGCCAGGGCCCCTGTGCAGGCGAATCGGTCGAGGTGCATGAACGCGTCGAGCGCGCTCGAGTACCAGACGTAGATGTACCCGTTGGTCGGGAAACTCGGGTCCGCGGCGATGCTCAGCAGGCCGCGCTCCGATCCCGTCTCGACGTTGGGGACTGTGCCCACGGTTCCCGGTGCACCGCCCGCGTAGATGTTGATGGCCCCCGCGCGATTGACGATGAGCACGCGCCCGTCCGGCAGGAAGCAGAGGTCGTTCGGGGCCTGGAGAACGCTGGAGATCAGCGTGTCGACGACAAAGCCCGTTGGCACCGTCTGGGCCACCACGGCAGAAGTCAGCGCGACGGCCACGGCAGCAGAAACGAAAACAGAACGCAACATGCGTGAACCTCGTCCAGGGGTTGGCAGGTTGATGGCGGCTGGTTGGCCGACACCAAGGGCAGGTAGGCGCGAAGCAGTGTAGCGGCTCCACGTTCTGGAGGCAGGTCTACGATCGCGAAATGGCAGCATCGATCATGACGGTGCAGCCGAAATGCCAGCGCGCCGAAGGCCGGTCGGGCAACGATCCCGTCCCGCATCAAGCCACCTGGCGACGCCGACCGATCCAAGCTGCATCGGCATGGGCCACATCGTGTTCGCCGCCCCCGGCATCGACCGGTTCCACCTGCACGAGCGCCTGCGCCGCGAACTGCAGCAACGCGGACACACGGTCACGGTCCTCTGTTTCGATCCGGTGGCGCACACGTTCTGGCGCCATCAGGACGGCGCCACCGCGTTCCTCGCCGCCGGCACCCCCGATGCGATGCAGGCGCCGCTCGGAGATCTCGCCGCGCGCGACTGCGAACGCATGGGAATACCGCGCGCCAGCCCGGCCGCGCGCCATTGGCACCGACGTGTGCACGAGGACCTCGCCCGCTGGTTGCCGAGCCTCGTACGTTGGTTCGAAGGCCATCGGCCCGACCTCGTCATGCTCCATCAGAGCCGCCGCGCCGAACACTGTCTCGTGCAGTTCGTGGCTCGCGAAGCCGGCAGCCGGGTGCTGTGGATCGGGGACGGGCTCCTGCCCCACACGCTGCAGGTGGACGACCGCGGCATCGACGGCGACGCCAGTGCGACCCTGCGCCGCGCGGGCGACTACCGCGTCGTGCGCGGCGAACCTTCGCTGCTGCAGGCCTGCCTCACGAACCTGCTGGCCCGCACCACGCCGTGGGCGCTCAGCCATCGCGGTCTCGTGGTGCCTACCCTGCGATCTCGCCTGGCCGACGTGTGGCCGGCCCTGTCGCGGCGTGGCTTCGGCGGTGCTTTGGCGGCCTTGCTCGATTGGCAGCGAGCCCTGCCAGAACGACCGGCCGCGGAGTTGCCTTCGTTCGAGCTGCCGAGCGATCCGTTCGTCGCGGTTCTGCTGCAAGACAGAAACGACGAACGCATGCGCCTCGACGCCTATTCGCCGCCGACGCCGAGGGAACTCGTCACCGCAGCTGCGATTGCCGCGGCTCGCCTCGACCAGCACCTGCACCTCGTCGTCGTTCTGCCATCGCAGGGACTGCGTCGGCGGGACTTCCACGGCCTGCGTACTGCCACCAGGCTGCACTTCGTCGCCGCGCACGCCGCCCCGGAAGCGGCCGCAACGGCCGTGGCGACGATCACGAACAACCATCCGCTGGCGAGTGCAGCCCTGCTCGCCGGCACGCCCGTCCTGCACACGGGACGCGCCCTGTACGGGCTCCACGGCGTGACCACGCAGGTGCCAACCGCAGGCCTGCCAGACGCGCTGCCTCTGGCGATCGCACGCGATCACCCGACGCTGCGACAGCGCTTCTTGTCCTGGCTGTTCGGCTACGGGCACGTCTGGTGCTCGGCAGTGCAACCGGACCACAACGGACTCATCGGACTCGTGCAGGCGATCGAATCCCGGCTGGCCGAACGCTCGCCGGACAGCTTGCAGCTCCGCTACCGCAAGGGCCCCGCGTGGCCACTCGCGGCCGAGGGGCGAAGTCATTGACCGCCGGCTCCACGAGCACCTGCCGGAAGGACGATGACATGGCCGTGAAGCACGGCGTCCGCAGCACCCTGCTCTGTCTCGCACTCGGCGTGCTGCTACAGCGACTGCTGCAGCTCGCGACGTTCCTGTGCATCGGCCGCGCCCTCGGCGTCGACCGACTCGGCGTCTACGCGCAAGGCATCGCGCTGGGCGGACTGCTCGCGGTGCTCGCCGGGACCGGCGTGCGCAACCTCCTGGCTCGCGCCATCGCGCAGGACCCGAACGCGGCGCGGTCGCTCGTGCTCGGTGCCGTGCGCGCGCGCCTCGCGCTCGGCAGCGGGCTCGGCAGCCTCGCCGTCGGCAGCGCCTTCCTGTTCGCGGGGCAACCATGGTTCTGGACGCTGTGCGTGCTGCAGGTGCTGCCTTGCGCCTTCGACCTGAAGAACCTGCTCGATGTCGCTGGGCGCACCCGTACCGAGGTCGTGCTGGACACGACGGCGGCGCTGCTGCACCTGGCGCTCGTGCTTCTCTGGATCGCGGCTGGCGGCGGCGAACTGAGCACCCTGGCCGCGATCGCACTCGGCAGCAAGTGTGTCTATGCGGCGGGCGCCGTCGTCACCATCCGGCAGCTGCCGAGCGGATCCCCCGCCCGTTCTCGGCTGCCGCTGCGCCAGCGCCTGGGCGTCGCCATCGGCCAGACCCCGCACGAAGTCATGGTGGCGGGCGACGTCTGGATCGTCGCGCTGTGCCTCGGGAACAGCGCCGCCGGCCTCTACGCGGTCGCGGCGAGGCTCGCCGCCGCCGCTTTGTTGCCATCCACCCAACTCGCGCGTCTCCTGCTGCCGCATCTGCTGCACGCAAGCCGCGACGGCGATGCCGGTCGAACGCTCGGCACCGCACTGCGAGCGACGCTGCTCGTGACGCTACCGATGCTCGCAGGTGGTGCCGCCGTCGCGGCACGGCTGTGCGGCCTCAGCGGGCCGCAGTTCAGCCCGGCGGGAATCACGCTCGTGGTGCTGCTGTGTGCGGGCAGCCTGCAGCACCTCGGCTGGCAGTGCAGCAACGCACTGCTCGCCGCTGGCCGGGACGCCGCGTATGCGCGAGGCCTCGGGTGGCCGTCGGTGCTGCACCTCGCCAGCCTCGCTGCGGCTGCGTTCGCACTCACCGGCAAGGCCGCGTCATCCCACTGGCAGCCACCCCTTGCGGCAGCCCTCGCCGGCGCCTGCGCCGTGCTGGCGCACGCGGCCTACGCGATCGACGGCTTGCACGCGACGCGCCACCTGCGGCCGGAGCCGCTGCGATTGCGCGTCGGCGGTCCGGTCTTCGTCGCAGCCGCGACGGGAATCTTCGCCGCCTTGCCGCACCTGTGTGGCGACGTGGCCTTCGTGCTACCGCTGCAATTGGCCAGCGGCGCGATCGCGTTCATGGCTGGCCTCTGGCTCGTCGAACTGCGCGGCCGGGTGGCCCGGCTCGGCGACGGCCTCGCGTCGGCCAGTGGGTTCCGCGCGTAGCGCTGCCTGC
>JAYUCN010000279.1:0-2140 GCA_043740335.1 Planctomycetota bacterium | reverse complement strand
CGCCGTCGGTCGAACGGATCACGGCGTGGCTGGCGACGCTGCCCGGGGCGAGGTGCGCGACCGCGCGCGTGCCGTCATTGGGATCGAACAGCACCTGGAACGAGAACGGGTCGACGACGAGCCCGTTGGTGACGTCGGTCCAGGTCTGGCCGCCGTCGGTCGACCGCGCGACACCACCCGGCCGGCGCGATGCGAGCAGCACGCTGCCACTGGTGGGCGACACGGCGATGCGCGTCGTGTGCTGCCAGTTCGCGGTGCTCGCGAGCTGCGTCCAGGTGACGCCGCCGTCGGTGCTCTTCATGACGCCGGCACCCCGCACGAAATGCGAGAAGCTGCGCGCGAGGTGCGCGAGCGACCAGTGGCCTTCGCCGGTGCCGACGTACATGACACTCGGGTTGTGCGGATCGATCGTCACGCAGCCGACCGACAAGTTGCTCCACCAGTCGTCGACCTGGGCCCAGGTCGTGCCGCCGTCGTTGCTCTTCCACAAGCCGCCGCTGACCGCGCCGACCCAGATGCGCTGCGGGTTGCCCGGATCGATCGCGATGGAACGGGTGCGGCCGGCGACGTTGTCGGGCCCGCGCTGCGTCCAGGCCAGCGGACTGACACCGCCGTTGTCGGGCGAGGCGATGGCGGCGATCGTCTGTTCGCGGGCCTGCAGTGCGGTCTGCCAGGCGCGCGGGGGGATGCGACCGCGTTCATCGAGGTAGCGTTCGAGCCGCCACCAGGCGGCGGCGTCCGGGTCCTCGGTCTCGAGTTCGCCCGCACGCTGCTCCTCCGGGGCAGGCGGAGGCGCCGAACACAGAACGACGAGCATCAGGAAGGCGAATGGCGTAGTGCGTCTGGCGGGCACCGATTGGCGAAGCAAGATCGTTGGTGGGAGCGTCACCATGGTTGTCTCGGGCAATGTGACCCAGCATCGCAGAAATCGCATGTTCCTGCGCCAGAATCGCCGCGGCCGTGAGGACTCAGGTCTCCTCGGACTGCTGTTGCAATCGCTGCATCGCGTCCCGATCCTTCGGCCCTCCATGTCCTGGCTGATCGACTTCTGGCGGTCGTCCATCGGCGGCAAGGTGACGATGGCGGTCACCGGCGTCCTGTTGTTCGGCTTCGTTGTCGCCCACCTGCTCGGCAACCTGCAGTTGCTCGCCGGGGCCGAGGCGATCAACGCCTATGCGCAGTTCCTGCAGAGCAAGCCGGGCCTCTTGTGGACGGCGCGCATCGGCCTGCTCGCCGTGTTCGTCGTGCACGTCGTCACGGCCGTACGGCTGTCGCGCACGAACAAGCTGGCGCGGCCCGTGCCGTACGCCAAGGAAGACACCGTGCAGGCGTCGTTCGCGTCGCGGTCCATGGTGTTGAGCGGCGTCTCACTGCTCGTCTTCGTCGTGTACCACCTGCTGCACTTCACGTTCGGCGTCACCAACCCCGAGCACTTCGCGAAGAAGGGCATCAACGCGGGCGGCCACGACGTGAACGCGATGGTGACCTCGAGTTTCTCGGTGCCCGCCATCGCGATCGCCTACGCCGTGTTCCAGCTCGTGCTCTTCCTGCATCTGAGCCACGGTCTCCAGAGCTTCGCGCAGACGCTCGGCCTCAACCACGGTCGCTATACACCGCTCGTGCAGAAGCTGTCGTTCGTGCTCGCCGCGCTCGTCGCTGGCGGCAACATCCTGCTCTCGCTGTCGGTGCTGGCCGGCATCGTCAAGGTGGCCCCATGAAGCTCGACGCCAGGATTCCTTCGGGTCCGATCCAGGAGAAGTGGGACACGCGCAAGTTCGAACTCAAGCTCGTCAACCCCGCGAACAAGCGCAAGTACACGGTGCTCGTCGTCGGCAGCGGCCTCGCGGGTGCTTCGGCGGCCGCGTCACTGGCGGAGCTCGGTTACCAGGTCGAATGCTTCTGCTTCCAGGACAGCCCGCGCCGCGCGCACAGCATCGCCGCGCAGGGTGGCATCAACGCTGCCAAGAACTACCGCAACGACGGCGACTCGACGTGGCGGCTCTTCTACGACACCGTGAAGGGCGGCGACTTCCGCGCGCGCGAAGCGAACGTCTACCGGTTGGCGCAGCTCAGCGAGAACATCATCGACCAGGCCGTGGCGTCGGGCGTGCCGTTCGCGCGCGAGTACGGCGGCCTGCTC
>JAYUCN010000278.1:0-2141 GCA_043740335.1 Planctomycetota bacterium | reverse complement strand
TGAAATAGGACCGCAACTGGCTGCCGTCTTCGCTGACTTGGTTACCGACGAACATGGTCATGGTCGGCCCAACGTCTTCGGCAAAAACCGCGTAGCGGAGCGCACGCAGCCTGCACGCGCCGCGAATCCTACTGGCTCCGACCCCGTAGGGGCCAGTAACCACGCCAGAGCCTGCAGAGGCTGGCCGACGTGCGGTTCACACCGATAGACGGACCGGCCTGGCAGCAGCGTGGGTCCTTCGTGTCGCCGCCTTCGCGCGACTCCGGCATTCCTCAGCCGATCTGCAGCGGCAGCCACACCTCACCCGCGCAGCGCCCCGCGCACCGCGGCGATGACGTCACCGACATCGCCGTCACTCAGCTTCGCCGACAGCGGGATCGACACGGTCCGCTCGCCGATCGCCTTCGCCACCGGCCAGTCGCCCGCCTTCCACCCGAACTTCCGCTGGTACACCGACAAACTCGGCACCGAACGGTAATGCACCCCGGTCCCGATGTTCTGCTTGTGCAACCGCATCAACATCGCGTCGCGCGACACCCCGCACCGCGCCTCTTCCACCTGCAAGGTGAACAGATGCAGCGCATGCCGCTCATCCCCCGGCCAGACCGCCGGCAACCCGATCGGCAGATCCGCGAACTCCTTCATGTAGCGCTGCCACACCTGCCACCGCCGCTGCCACCACGCCTCCACGCGCGTGATCTGGTGCAGCCCGATCGCCGCCTGCAGGTCCATCATGTTGTACTTGAAGCCGATCTCCTCGACGTCGTAGTGCCGGTAGCCGTCGTCCGAGAACCGCTTCCACGCATCGGCCGACATCCCGTGCAGCCCGAGCACTTTCGTGCGCCGCGCCAGGGCCGCATCGCGCGTGAGCACCATGCCGCCCTCGCCGGTCACGATGTTCTTCGTCGAATAGAAACTCAGCACCCCGAGATCGCCCATCGTGCCCGCCTTCTTGCCGCGGTACTCGGTCTCGATCGCGTGCGCGCAGTCCTCGATGACCTTGAGCCCGTGCTCCTTGGCGATCGCCATGAGTGCTCCCATGTCGCACGACCGGCCGGCGAAGTGAACGGGCAGGATCGCCTTCGTGCGCTTCGTGATCCGCGCACGCACCTGGGCCGGATCGAGATTCATCGTCGTCGGATCGACGTCGGCGAGCACCGGCACCGCACCGGCGTGCACGATCGCGTTGATCGAGGCGCAGAACGTCATCGGCGTCGTGATCACCTCGTCGCCGGGCTGCAGCCCGAGCACGAGGCAGGCGAGGTGCAGCCCCGCCGTGCAGGAATTGAGCGCCAGCGCGTGCGGCACGCCCTTGTAGGCGGCGATGAGCTTCTCGAACTCGGCGACCTTGGGCCCGGTGCCGAGCCACGCGCTGCGCATGCAGGCCACCACCTCGTCGATCTCGGGCTGTTCGAGGAGAGGCTGGCCGAAAACGAGGTAGTCCTTGCGCATGAGTGGGGAACGGGAGGCGGAACGTAGCGCGCGGCGTTCGTTCCGGCGACCTCCGTGAGATTCTCGAACGACGGGTGGCAGCGAACGGAACGCAGGGGCCGAGCGCGGATTGCTGGCGTGGACGACTCCCGGCGCTGTGATTGCGGCCGCAGTGTGGGTCGTGGTCAGGACCTCAGGAAGACAATCCAAGGCCATGCCGAAACCCTGGAAGCCGCATGGTTCCTGCCTTTGCCGGCAGCGATCATTTAGTATGAAGGGCCGTCCGTGGCGCGCGGCACCACTCTGCCGTGCTAGCGGTGGTCTGGCGCGCGTGCCTTCTGACGTGCCTTGCTCGCTCCTGCCAGGGCGACGCCGAGTGCGAGCAGCCACGACAGCACGCGGTCGGCGAAGCCCGAGGCCAGCACGGTCACGTAGAATCCGGCGATTGCGCCACCGCCACCCGTGAGCATCGACGCGAGCGCCCACCGCGGTGCGACCGGACCGCGGCACAAGCGCACGAGCAGCAGCGGGCCGAAGGCGGAACCGAGCGCGGCCCACGCGAACAGCACGTTGTCGAAGACGTTCTTCGGCAGCAGCATGGCGGCGATCGTCGCCAGGATGCCGATGGCGAACACCGTCGCGCGCGCCGCGCGCAGCATGCCGGAAGGGGACTTGGCGGCGAAGCCGAGGTCGTGCGTCACACAACTGGC
>JAYUCN010000277.1:0-2143 GCA_043740335.1 Planctomycetota bacterium | reverse complement strand
GTGGCGGCGGCGCGAGCCGGAGACGACGGTGCTCTACCGGGTCGTGCAGGCGCAGTGGCACACGTTCGTGCAGTGGGTGGCAGCAGGCGAACGGGTGGTGCCCCGGTTCTGCCTGCGCGAGGTGGAAGGGTTCATGCGCAGCGGAATCCTCGGCTACGGCCTTGCGCGGGTGCACCACGAAGGCCCGGAGCTCGGCGTAACTCGCTTCGGGCAGGAACTCGAAGCCGTCGAGCAGCAGCGCGTCGCGGCACTCGCGCAGCGCCGGATCGTCGATCGCGCGGCGCAGCGCGGTGGCAAGCAGCTGCCGAGTCCGAGAGTCGGTGCGGCGCGAGGTCACGTACGGCGGCGCCACCGCGAGATCCGTGAACGCGATCGTGCGCACGCCGTCGAGGTCGCGAGGCCGCACGGCGCGCACGAGATCCTGCACGACGACGTCGATGCAGGCTCGACGCCGAGTTCGCGAAGGTGCCCCGCAATGCCCGCCCACCACGCGTCGGTCGCAGCGGTCAACTCGGGCAGGTCGTACCAGGGCAAGTCGGCGATGCGCACGGGGCGCGGAGCATGCCGTCGTCGCGCATTGTCGGGCCCGACACCGGCCGCATACGATCCGGCCAGGCCACTCCCATGCGCATCGACATCCGTTCCTTCCTCCTCGGCGGCCTCGCCGCTGCCGGCATCACGTTGGCACTGCTCGCCTGGCCACACGAACCCGCCGCACCGCTGCCGAGCGCGAACGATGCCAGGCACGAACCGTCCCGCGCGACGGGACAGCGTCCGCCGACCGAGCCAGAACATCGACTCCCGGCTGCCGAAGTGCCGACGCGCGAGCGGGTCGGCTACGACCAGCTGTCGCCAGAGGCGCTGCGCGGCCAACTGGCCGCGGCGAAGACCCGCCTCGAACAGGTCGCGGCGATCACCGCGTTGGTCGAGAACGGTTCGGTCGAGGCCCGCCAGGTGTTGCTCAACGCGTTCCTCGCTTCGAACGACAAGGTCCTGCTCACGCTGCTCGAAGAGGCGCTGCTGCATTCGCCGCACGAGATGACGCCGAGCCTGATGCTGGCGTTCGGCGGCTTGCGCGACCCGGACAAGCTCGACCGCCTCGCCAACATGCTGCGGCAGGCCGCGACGAATCGCCCCGAGCTCACCGACCAGGTCGTGGCGTTCCTGATCCGCGCGCTGGACCACCCGGGCGATCCGCAGGAAGGGCCGGCCGCCGGCGCGTTGCGCGCGTTCGGCCGCGGCGCGCTCGATCAGCTCGTCGCGCATCTGCGCGAGCGCGGCTGCGGCGCCGAGGCCGCCGGCTCGGTCGCCGAGATTCTGTCGAAGCTGCCGCCCGAATGCAGCGACGTGCTGCGCGACAAGGTGACGCAGGGCTTCGACGCGACGCGCGAACTGCTCGGGGATCCGACCGTGGAGGCGGTCGACAAGGAACTCGCGCGCCGCAAGACCGGGTCGCTGGCCTGGGCCGCGTTCAGCCGACCGGCGTCCGAGCACGACGCGCTGGCGCAGGTGCTGGTGGATCAGCTGAGTCGGAGCGCGGATGCAGGGCAAGTCGGCACGCTGGCCTGGGGGATCGGCAACCTGAGCGGTCTCTCCGATGCCGGACGCCAGAGGGTCGCGACCGCGCTGCTCGGCTCGTTGCAGCAACAGAGCGACCGCAACCTCCGGGGCACTATCGCGGCGTCGCTCGTGCAACTCGCGATCGCCGGCAGCCCAGGATCGTACGAGGCGATCCGGAACATGATCGAGTCGGCGCGGATCGCCGCGACGGATGCGACCGTCCTGAAGCAACTCCAACAGATGCTTGCCGACCTCCAGGTCAAGCATCGCTAGCGGCCGCGCCGTCGCGTCATTGTCGGGCCCGCCGTCAGCCGCGTAGGATCCCGCTCCATCATGTTCACGTTCCAGCAGTGCTGAAGCCAGCGCCGGCGAACATCCTCGAGCTGTACCTCGGTTCGCTCGAGGCAGTCGGCTTCGACCTGAAGAAGAACGACGTGCGCTTCGTCGAGGACGACTGCTCGACACCGACGGCGTCTGTCTGGTCCCCGCCTTCGTCGGGCTGGGCGCGCCGTACTGGGACCCGCGCGCGCGCGGCGTGATCGTGGGCCTCACGCGCAACACCAGGATGGCGCACATCGCCCGC
>JAYUCN010000276.1:0-5268 GCA_043740335.1 Planctomycetota bacterium | reverse complement strand
CGTCGAGCGGATTGCCGTCGGTATCACGGAAGCCGGCGTTCTGCACCGTGGCCCCGGTCGCCAGCGGCACGCGGAAGGACGCACCGCCGCGGCTGTTGTCGACGTTGTGCACCGCGTACTCGTAATGGTAGCTGCCACCGCCGATCGCCGTCACCTTGCTGGCGACGAAGAAGCGACCGTCGTCGTTGCCGTTGCCGGCACTGTGCACGTGGGCGCCGGTCCAGTGCTGCAGGATCGAGCCGAACACTTCGCCGACGGCGGTGTTGGCGACCGTCCACGTCGCTCCGGTCCAGGACGCCTGCATGCCGCGCGACTTGATGTTGTCCCCACGGTTGGCGACCGACTCGCCTTCATGGATGAGCTGGATGCCGTAGTAGTAGCTGGCGCCCGCGACCTGCAGGTCCGCTTCCTTGACGGTGACGCGGTTCTTGACGGCGTCGCTGCCGACGTTGATCGGGCTCTGCAGGCCATCGGTGTTGCCCGGGGGGCCGACATTGGGATCGCCCTGATCGAAGTAGGAACCGATGTGGTTCCAGGTGCCGAGCCACGGATTGATCTCGTCGGGCGGTCCGAGGTTGTTCCGGCTGGCGTTGTTGCCGGCGCTGTAGGTGTCGGAGCAGGTGACGCCCATCATGTTGCCGCCGATGCCGTTGCACGGGCCGCAGCCGCCGCTGGTGCTGGCCGATGTGAACGCGTGCTTGCAGTACGAACGGTCGCTGATCTGCACCATGCGATCGCCGACGAGCCGGGTGATGAGGAACCCGAACTTGGGATGGTTCTCGGCCATCTGCGCGAACCACGGGATGCTCACCGACCCCGGGTTGCACATCGTGTTGCGCATCGACAGGCCGACTTCGCCGGCCGGGAACGCAGCGCCGCGGCGTCCCCAGTAGGTGATGTCGTCCAGGATCTCGAGGCGGCCATCGAGGCCCACCACGGTGTTGGACTGGGCCGAGAGAGCGCTGGCGAACAACAGACCCAGCGAAAGCAGGAGGACTCGATTCATGGGGAACGACAGGGTTGGCCGCGAACGAAGACCGAGAACTGCGTCCCGGACCAGGCCGGGGTGCAGATCAGCAGTGTCGCAGAGCCGGCTGCCTGCCGCAATCCAGCGGCAAGAAGGTACCACTCGCCCGACCGCCCTTGGCACGCACCGGCTCCCCGCCCCGCGCCAAACCCCGCAGTTGCCCGTTGTTGCCTCGACATCGCCTCGATCACGGCGGCTCGGTCGGCAGGCGCGTTGGCCAGCTCAAGCGCTCGAGCCCGATTCCTTCGGGTGTTCGCGATCGACGTGTTGCTGTGTGCGAACTGCGGGGGAACGCGGCGGCTGTTGGCTGCGATCCCCGACCCGGACTCGATTCGGCGGGTGCTGGCAGCGCCACCAGCGCAACCTCGATCAGCCATCCGAGAAGACTTCGTCGATGCTCGCTGCGGTCAGCACGCGCAGGCCCCACTGCTGCAGTGACTCTGGTTCGGCGGCCGCGATGCGTTCCTGCAGGTGCAGCGGCACGCCGCCGAAGCGGGTGCGCAGCAGGCCTTCGAGCATCGTGCGGATGCCCCGCGCTTCCCCCATTTCGAGCAACAGATCGAGACAGCTTCGCATCGGCGAATTCTCCTCGTGGATCTGGGTCATGACAGTTTGCAGCGTCTCGTGGTCGGCGCGATTGCTGGCAATGTACCACGACAGCAGCGCGAAGAGCACGTCCTGGCCGCGCGGGTGTTCGAGCAGCCGCTGGATGAGATGCTGCCAGCGACGAATCGGGCGCTGCGCGACAGCGTGGTCGGTCGAGATCGTGCAGCCCTCGCACACGCCTCGGTCACGCCTGCGAACGCAGGTCGACGAGTTCTTGGTGACGAGGGAGCGGGTCGATGACTGCCGCCACCCACTCGGGGAGTGGCCCGTACACCTTGCGCACCTTGCCATCCTGCGTCTGCGCGCAAAGCCTGGCCTCGATGCCGTCGAGGGAGTTGTCGAAAGCGTAGACGCGCTGCGGGATCGCGATGGCGAGCGGCAGGTTCGCCAGCGAACGCTCGTAGCGACCCACGATCTTCTCGATTCCGCATCACGGATCTCGAACGGCTCGTGCTGGTTGTCGCGATCGAGCCGCCGCAACCATGGATCGCGCACGCGTCGCCGACGACGTGCACCACCGTCGTCACCGAGGGGCCGCACGGCGCGAGGGGTGGAGGTTGGCACAACACGCCGTCCGTCCTCAGGGCCGAATGAAGCGAACGCTTCTCGCCGACGGCGGTCTTGCGGGCGCGAGTTCAGGTGGCTCGGCAGGGAGATCGAGGTGGCGGAGGATTGTCTGGATGACGACCCGGTCGGAGAGGAACGTGGGCAGGCGTCGTGCTCCAGCACGGCGAGGGCAAGTGAGAGCGGCCCGGCGAACCGCGGGCCCGGACAGAAAGACCCGGGCCAGATCGTGCATGCTGTGCACGACGATTGACGAGGCCCGACGCGAGCGAGAGCATCGCCAGGATGGCGGCGATGATGCGGTTGCTCCAGCTTGGCTGCGTGTTCGCTTGCTCGACGGCTCTGGTCGAATCGGCGCTCGCCCAGGCAACCCCTGCCGAAGAGCCCCTGCCCTTCCCCGGCCTCTTGAGGCGCGCCGAGCGCGAAGCGGGCAACCCGCTCGCCACCTACGCGGCGATGCTGGAGTTCGAGGCCCGCTACTGCAGCTCCAAGGTCTTTGCCGACATCTATGCCGAAGTGCGCTGCAACTACGAGGAGTTCCTCGGCCTGCCGTTGGCGGGGCTGGAGGCGATGGCGCTGCCGGCCCTGCGGACCGGACCCAACCGGGACGAGACTGCCATTCCCGAAGGCTTTGCGCCGAGCAATGCGGTTGCGACGATCGTGCGGGCCGCGGCGAAGACACGCCTCGTGATCTTCGGTGAGGAACACCACCTACCGCAGACGCGATCGCTCTACGAGCCGATGCTGCGCGAGCTCTGGGCTCGCGGCTACCACTACCTCGCCGCCGAGACCTTTACCGCAGCGGTCATGGCAGCCGGGTTCGAGGTCCCCGACTACCTCTCCGGGTACTACGTCATGGACCCCGTGTTCGCGTCGGCGGTGCGCACGGCGAAACGACTCGGCTACCACCTGATCGCTTACGACACCGCGGAGCGCGGTCCGCCCGGTGACAGCAGCTTCCGCGACCGCACGCAGGCGCAGAATCTGAAGCAACAGGTCTTCGACCACGATCCACAGGCGAAGCTCGTCGTCTTCGCGGGACGGGGCCACGCTGCCGAAGTGCCACCTGCCGACGGCTGGACGCCGATGGCTTCGGTGCTGAAACAACTCACCGGCATCGATCCGTTCACGATCTATGCGCCGACGATGGGCCAGAGGCAGACGCCGGCGCAGGAAGATCCGATGTATCGCTACGCGACGGCACACGATCTCGTCCGCGAACCCACGCTGTTCGTCGACCCGGAAGGCGCCTGCCTCGGTTCCGGCAACTGCGATGCCTACGTCTTCTGGCCGCGGTTCACTGTCGTGGACGGCCGGCCGGATTGGCTGGCAAAGACGATGGGCAGGAAGCCGGTGCCGGTGCCGAAGCCACTGCGCGAAGGCAAGGGGCTTCGACTGGTTCAGGTGTTCCTGACCGGTGAACCGGGAACTGCCGTGCCAGTGGACCAGATCCTGCTGCGCGAAGGGGAACCGATGCCTGCGTTGATGCTGCCCGCGGGATCGTTCTGGTCCCGCGCCATCGATGCCGCAGGTGCCGTGGTCGGGCCCATCGCGTTCGAGCTCCCGTAGGGTTGGCGGGCGCGAGACGAATGCTGCGGCGCTCGATGCTGTGGCGGCGTCCGCCGGCACCAGACGGCTGCCGGAGCCTTACGTGCGGCGGCCTGGGGGATCCAGCGATCGGCGCCCGGTGCGCCGGTCCCGCGTCCGCCCAGGTTGTTTCCAGATTTGCGCCACGCCAGCCCCGGAGCGGGGATTCGCTCGTGACCGGCTCTCGCCGGGAGGTGCTTCCATGATGCGATCAATGGTCCGACCATCATTCCTCCATGGGTGCGGGTGGCGGGTTCCAGCGCTGCTTGCTCAAGACCAGACGCCGCTGGATCTCCGCTTCCGGGAGGTGAAGCATGAACCCCCAGGCCAGGTCGAGGAGCTCGAGACCCAACTCGATCCGCTGGCCTGGCGTCAGCTTGCGGATGTCCTCGAGGTCGCGGGTGCCGATCATCTGTCGACAAGCATGGCAGCCGCGTTTCTCCAGCGCCCGCTCGCGGCGCGACGACGATGTGGTCGCGTCGACCGTCGCCCAGGACGCGACTGGATGGCGACGACCGGTTACGAAGGGCGTCGTGACATCCCCTGCCACCGAACGAACCACCACGATCGCCGCCGCCCTCCAGCGCTGGTTCGGCTTCGCGGAGCTGCGGCCGATGCAGCGCGAGGCGATCGATGCCGCCCTCGACAAGCGCGATGCGCTCGTCGTGATGCCGACCGGTGGCGGCAAGTCGCTGTGTTACCAGCTACCAGCACTGCTGCAGGATCGACTCGTCGTCGTCGTGTCGCCGTTGATTGCGTTGATGCAGGACCAGGTCTCTGGGTTGCGGTTGCTTGGCGTGCCGGCTGCCGCCGTGCACAGCAACCTGTCGGCCGAGACCAGGGCGGCCTTGCGCGCGATGGCCGCCGATGGCTCGCTGCGGCTGCTGTTCGTCGCCCCCGAACGGTTGTTCCAGGACGACTTCCTGCGCTGGCTGGCAACGCGCGACGTGGCTTCGTTCGCGATCGACGAGGCGCACTGCATCAGCCAATGGGGCCATGACTTTCGTCCCGAATACCGACGACTCGCCGAACTGCGCGAGCACTTCCCGGGCGTGCCGTTCCAAGCGTTCACGGCGACCGCGACGCCGCGCGTGCGCGATGACATCGTGCACCAGCTGCGGCTCCAGGATCCGGTCAGGATCACAGGCACGTTCGATCGGCCGGAGCTGACCTACCGCGTGTTGCCGCGTCAGGACCTCGAGACCCAGATCGCACAGGCCATCGGCCGTCATCCCGATGCGGCGTCGATCGTCTACTGCATCACGCGCAAGGAGACAGAGGAACTCGCCACGGAACTGCAGCAGCGCGGCATCGCCGCCCGCGCCTACCACGCCGGGTTGCCAGCAACCGAGCGCACCGCGGTCTCCGCCGACTTCCGCGCCGAGCGCTTGCACGTGGTCATCGCGACGGTCGCGTTCGGCATGGGCATCGACCGCAGCGACGTGCGGCTGGTCGTGCACGCGGGCATGCCGAAGAGCCTCGAG
>JAYUCN010000275.1:0-2150 GCA_043740335.1 Planctomycetota bacterium | reverse complement strand
GCTATGCGCGCGCCGTGACGCCGCGCGTCGTGCGCGACGCCGCCGTGATCCTGACCGTCAGCGAATGGAGCCGGCGCGACATCTGCGAACGGTTCCGGTGCGATCCCGCCAAGGTGCGGCTCAGCCTCAACGGCCTGCATCCGGATATCCTGAAGGGCGCGCCCGTCGGTGCCGGCGATGCGGCGCGCACACGCTTCGCCGAAGGGCGGCCATACCTGTTCGCGATCGGGGCCGCACTCGAACGCAAGAATACAGGGCGCCTGCTCGAGGCCTGGGGGCTCGTGCGCGCGCGGCGACCCGACTGGCCGCACCTGCTGCTCGTGTCGGGGCTCGGCAAGAGCATCGATCGCTTTGCCGAACGCGCCGCGCAGGCCGATGCACTCGAGCATGTGCGCTTCTTGCCGTACCTGAGCCAGCAGGACCTCATCGCGCTCTACGCCGGTGCGGTGCTGTCCGTGTACCCGAGCCTTGTCGAAGGCTGGGGCATCCCCGTCCTCGAATCGTTGGCACTCGGCACGCCGGTCGTGACGAGCAACACCTCGGCGATGCCCGAGGCCGGCGGCGAACACGCGCGCTACTTCGACCCTGCCTGCGCGGAGGCAATCGCGGCCGCCATCGTCGACGGCATCGAGAACTACGTGCCGAAGTTCGCGGCCATGCGCGATGCGGCAATCGCACGGGCGCGCACGTTCACGTGGACGCGCACGGCGGCGGGCGTGCTGGCGGCGTATCGCGACGCGACTGGCTGAGGGGACCGGGCGTCGCGACCGCGCGCCACCGCTGCCGGTGCCGGTCCAAGCCAGGGCGGATCGCGGATCCCCGTGATGGATTCCCGCGAATCGGTCTTGGGTTGCCGGCGACCACTTCGCTGAGGCAGGTGTCGAGCCACGGACTTCTCCCGGACCACGACGCCCTCCTTGCCAGGTCCCGACCCATGAACACCTTCCGCACACTCTCTTCCTCGCTGCTCTTCGCCACGGTCGCCACTGCCCAGGTCGGCTTCGCCGTCGCACCCTCGGGCCAGCCCGCCCTCGCGGCGATCCGGCCGACCCTGCAGAACACCGTTCCCTTGGCGGTAGCCGAAGTTGCTGGCAACCCTGCGTTCCGCATCCACGCCGCCGTCGTGACGCCCGCCGTCCCGGTCGGGTCACCGATGTTCCTGTTGATCGGGACGCCGATCGCGGCGCCGATTCCGCTGGGCCCGCCCCTGTTGTTCCCCGGCTACGGACTGCCCGGCTTCCTCGCGATGTCGGACATTCTCGTCCTGGCTTCGGTCACGGTCGCCGGCACCCAAGGCACGCCGCCGTACAACGTGCCGATCCCGCCGGGACTCGGCGCCCTCGGCCATTGCCTGACGGCGCAGATCATCGTGTTCGTGCCGGGTGGCATCGGGCTCACGGGCGCAACCGGGATCGTGCTGTAGCCAGTTGCCGAAGGCGCGCCTCACCTGCGCCGGGCGTGATTCCCCGCGCACTTGCGAACACGCACGCGGCATGATGCGACCTCCCGGAGGTCCCCATGCGCCCGATCGTCGCCTGCCTCGTCGCTCTCGTTCCGCTGCTCGCTCAGGAGCCATCCGCTCCCACTGCCCCCACCGCGCCGAAGCGCACCGACCGCCTCGACCTCGAGCTCCTGCTCGAATGGGAGAACGTGTCGAACCCGCGCCTCTCGCCCGACGGCACGCAGATCGTCTACACGCGGCAGTGGACCGACCAGCTCGAGGACCGCATGCGCAGCGAACTCTGGCTCATGCAGAGCGACGGTTCGCGGCAGCGCTTCCTCGCCAAGGGCAGCGGTGCCGAGTGGTCGCCCGACGGTACGCGCCTCTGCTACACCGCCGATGGCGAACCGAAGGGCACGCAGGTGTTCGTGCTCTGGGTGGCGACGCGCGAAGCGACGCCGGTCACGCACTGCGCCGAGACGCCGAGCAACCTGCGCTGGTCGCCCGACAGCAAGCGCCTCGCGTTCCAGATGCAGGTGCCCGAGAAGGACGCGTTCCCGATCGCCATGCCAAAAGCGCCGAAGGGGGCCAAGTGGGCCGAGGAACCGAAGGTCATCACGCGCCTCGCCTACCGCCGCGACCAGCAGGGTTACCGGCCCGCCGGTTACAGCCACCTCTTCGTCGTCGACACCGAGGGCGGCACGCCGCG
>JAYUCN010000274.1:0-2151 GCA_043740335.1 Planctomycetota bacterium | reverse complement strand
CCAGGAGCCCGCCCATCGCGGCGAACCCCGCGATGTAGATGTCATGATCGGTGGCGCTGTAGATCTCCTCGAGCACCGCGGCGTAGAGCCCGCCGTTGGTCGCGACGAAGGCCACGTCGGGAGCGAAGTGCTGGAACACCGGTGGCACATAGGCGCTCACCCCGAAGGTCAAGAACACCGGATCGATCGTCAGCGGGACGTTCGCGTGCGAGACGAAGTCCGCTGGCACGGTCAGGGTCAGCACCCCGCCCTGCACGCTGCTCGCCGCCGGGCACGTGACACCGCGCGCGTCGATGGCCACCGCCGCGCCGTAGCGCACGCCGCCCAGTTCGTTGCGAAACGTGAACGAGCCGTCGCCTTCCTCGTGCGGTGTCAGTTCGGACTCGATCGCCATGCGGATCGACAGCGGGCCCGCACCGACGGGACGGGCGAAGACGAACTGCTGCTCGACGTGCTTTGGCTCGAGCAGGTAGACCTCGGTCACAGCCCCGCGCTCGATCTCGATGCGACGCTCGCGGACCACCTGCGCCGACTTGCTCAGGTCGAGAGGCACCGAGTCACCTCCACTTTGGGCTCCGAGCAGCCTGAGGCCGAGCGGGAAGTTGCGCGGCGCCGAGGAGCCGAGGAACGGCACGAACTCGACCCCGGTGCTATCGAACGATGCCTTCCAATCGTTGCCGCGCGCCCAGACCTTGCCGTCGCCGGGCCGGTCGACCCAGACGCGATCGGATTCGTGCGACATGGGCACCAGGCTCGGCTCGGTAGTCGGCCGACTGCTGGGTGCGAGTGCTGGCGTGGCCTGCGCCAGGCCAACCGCGGACAACAGGGTGAACAGAAGGGAAAACACCGCGACGCGGGCGGCTCGGCAGGGCTGAAGCATGCAGTTCCTCGGGATGCCGCAGGATTGCGGCCACTGCAACGATGTCCGCAGCGCCGCGCGTACAACGGCAACTCCGGAATTGTGCCTCTGCCGTAGGTGACGCCTGCCGCGTTTCGCTCGACCGGCGGCGCGCCGTTCGCCGACCACACTCGTCAGGTGAGGCGTCGCGCCGGGCGCAGACCGACGAACGACAGGTTCGCTTCGATCCGGTCCTGCTCGCGCCGCGCCGAACGCGCCGTGCGCGCCGTCGACGAGTAACTGCCCCCGCGATAGGCCCGCAGCTGCACCAACGTCTGTTCGGTGGTCTGGCCAAGGCGCGACGCTGGCCGCCTCGCGCCAGTGCCCGGCGCCGTCGGGTAGTCGTAGCGCAACAGCGGTTCTTCGCACCACTCACAGACATTGCCGTGCATGTCGTAGAGCCCGAAGCGATTGGGAAGATAGGACCCGACCGGGGCATGGACCGAGTGGCCGTCGTCGCCATGCTCGTGCAACCAATCCGCCGGGAAGTCGGCGCGCGAGCCCTCGTCGGCGAGGTTGGCGTAGCCCAGCAATGTCGTGGAATCCGTGCCCGTCGACCACGGCGCCTCACCACCTGCGCGGCACGCGTATTCCCACTGCGCTTCGGTCGGGAACGACCATCCCTGGCGCAACAGGAAGGTCTCACACCGATTCCAGCTCACGTTCTCCACGGGGTGCCGCAAGTCGACCACGGTGAGCCGGTCGCGTCTGCCAGGCTGCACCGAGCTGGGATTGTCGCCCATCGTGTGTTGCCATTGCGCCTGCGTGAGTTCGCACTTCGACAGCAGGAACACGGCCAACGGCACGCGCTGCACCGGGCCTTCGATCAGCTTGGCCTCCGGGTCGTAGTTCGCGGCCTCTGGGTCACGCTTCTGGGCGCCCATGGCGAACACACCGGCGGGCACCAGCACGAACACCAGTGCTGTCGTCTCGTCGCCCAGGAGCCGGCCGTCGACACCACGCTGCGGCACCGCACCGGTGGCCAGATCCGCGAACTCCTCGAGCCCCGATGCCGGGTCCTTGCCGAGCGGAACCAGACCGAGCTGCGGGGTCAGCACGAGTCCGCCGTAGATCGTGCCGGTGCGCACACGTTCCGCCGTCGCCGCCCATGCGGCGGCGGGCTCGACGACGCTGCGCCGCTGCAGGTCGCGGGCCCATTGCCGGCGCTGCCGCACGCTGGCCACGGTGGTTTTGAAACCATCGTCCGCGGCGAACGCAAGGACACCGTGCACGAGCAGTTCGAGCTGGTGGTA
>JAYUCN010000273.1:0-2151 GCA_043740335.1 Planctomycetota bacterium | reverse complement strand
AACCAGACGGCACCGGTCGGGGTGGTTCGGTCGCGGTCGTCCTGCGCAGGCAGGAAAGCCGCGCTGGCGGTCAACAAGGTGAGAAGGGCAAGTCGCATGGTCGTCATTGGGTAGAAGGACAAGGGGCCGTGGCAGCGAGGGGACCTCGCCGCACCCTGTTCATCCGCCTGGCGGACCCGGTGTGACCACCGGCCCCATTTTTCCTGCCGGCGAGCATCCCGCCAGCCCGATCGCCCCCGGCTAACAGCCAGCGGCGCTCTTCGTCTTCCTGGGCATGCAGACCCTCCGCTTCGCGTCCCGATGCCTCCTGTTGCCGCTGCTGGCGTCGGCTGTTCCTGCCCAGGAGGCCGCCCCGCCGGTGCCACCTCCCGCGAACTACGTGGTCCACGAGTGGGGCACGTTCACGAGCATGATCGGCACCGACGGCATCGCGCTCGACGGTCTGCACCACGAAGAAGAGCACCTGCCGCCGTTCGTGCACGACCTCATGAAGATCGACGCGTTCGGCACGACCGACACGAAGCTGCCGGCCAGTCGCGTCACGCAGAAGATGGAGACGCCGGTGATCTACTTCTACGCCGACGAACCGATGCAGGCGAACGTGCGCGTCTGGTTCAACCACGGGCTCATGACGCAGTTCTATCCGCTGCCCACGACCGTCTTCCCCGAGCTCGGCGACGCGCGTCCGCAACGCGTCGACATGAGCAAGGTCGACGGCTCGTGCCTCGAGTGGGACATCGACGTGCTGCCGAGAAGCGAGACTGCACCGGCCGGAATCCCGGCCGTGAAGAACGAAGATCCCTGGTCGTTCGCGCGGCAGACGCAAGCGTGCTGGGTTCGCACGCGCCCCGAGCCGGGATCACCGGCGCGTCCCGAAGCGGAACACTACCTGTTCTACCGCGGCCTTGGCCGCTGGCAGCCGCCGCTCGCCTTGCGCTGCGAAGCCGACGGCAAGGCGAAGTTGAAGAACGACATGCCGCAGGCGATCCCGTTCTGCATGGCGCTCGAACTCGGCGAACGCGGCGGTCGCTTCGTCGTCGGCCAGCCGATGGACCCAAGCACCGAACAGACACTCGACCTCGGCTCGACGGCCTGGGTCGCAGATCGCGAGCACCTTGCGCGAAGAGTTGGCGCCGTCGTCATGCAGGCACTCGTCAAGCGCGGTCTGTATCTCGACGAGGCCCGTGCGATGGTGGCGACGTGGTCGCGTTCCTGGTTCCAGAAGGACGGGGCGCGCGTCATCTACCTGCTGCCGCGCGAGCAGATCGACGCCGTGCTGCCCATGAACCTGACGCCGCGACCGAAACAACTCGTGCGTGTGCTCGTCGGGCGGCTCGAGTTCATCACGCCCGAGTCGCAAGCGCGGGTCGAGGACGCCTTGCGCGCGCGGGCCAGCGGCGATGCGGCGGGTGCCATGCGCGCCGAGGCGGTTCTCGAGGGCCTCGACCGCTTCCTGGAGCCACAGCTGCGCAACGTCGTCGAGAACGGCAGCACGGCCGGACTGCGGCAGGCGGCAGCGGCGATGCTCGCGAGCATCAGCCGCTGAGCAACTACAGCCAACCCCCGAGCGTCGTGCGGATCATGCTCGTGATGGTCCAACCAAACGCGTTGGCCGGCGGATCGTAGACCAGGAACTGCGAGTAGAGCTGCACGCCGATGAGCGCCGGATCGTTCGCGAACGTGATCGGCCGCGTGAACGTGCCGTTCGGGAACGTGATGCCCGCCACCAGGACGGCAGCATCGTTGCGAAGCATGCAGTTGGGGGCGCCGACCGCGGCGAGGTTGAACGGCAGCGGCGCACCGTTCCACGACATTGTCGAGAAGCCGTAGATCGCGAGGTTCAACGTCGTGGCCGGCGCGTTGGTGATGGCGTATTGAACCGTGTGGCCGATCTCCGGCGTGCCCGTCGCCGAGTGCAACGGAATGCCCGCCGTACCAGCGCAGCCCGCGCCAACCTGCAACAGCAGCGAACCCGAGACGTGGTTGTCCCAGGTCGTGAGTGCCGCCTTGACGCGGTCCCACACGATCTCGAGCTCCGCCTGCGACATCGCATTGCGGCCCGGGATCTCGTTGGCAGCCCCGGTGAACAGGTAGTTGAAGACGCCGAACGTGTACTCACGCGGCGTGATGACGCCCGAGCCGTTCTTGAAC
>JAYUCN010000272.1:0-12926 GCA_043740335.1 Planctomycetota bacterium | reverse complement strand
CAAACAGAACGCGTGGCTGCTGACCAGGTATCCAGCCCCGCGGTTGCCGATGGTCTGGCTGGCGGATGGGGCGGGCCGTGCCTACAGCAAGACCGGCTACGTGCCAGGCGGCGCCAAGGCCTTCGTCGCGATGTTGGACGACAAGCGGCAGGCGCAGCAGAAGGCCACGGCCGCGCTGCAACGGGCGGCGTCCTTGCGCGGCCTCGAGCGCGCCAAGGTGCTGGCGGAAGCGTTCCGCTGCCTCGACGACGACATCGTCGCCACGACCCACTATCAGCAGATGCTCGAGATCATCGACCTCGACGCCGACGGGACGGCCGGGCTGAAGCGCGAGTTCGACGCGATCGCGCGCGATGCGGCCAGCAAGCCGCTGCTCGCCCGGATGCAGGACGAACTGGGCCTGCTGGTCGCACAGCGGAAGTGGCCGGAGCTCGACGCTCAGATCGAGGCGGCCCGGGCGCAGCACAAGGACGAACGGTGGGCCGAGCAGTACCTGACGTTCCTGCAAGGGATCCGCAGGGCGGAGGCCGGGGGGGACCATGCGGCAGCTCTGCCGCTGTTCACGGCCGCGCTGGCGCAGGCACCGCGCAGCGAGCTGGCGCCGCAGATCGAGCGCCATCGACAGCAAGCGGCCGCGGCGGTCGAGAAACAGCAGGCCGAAGCCGAGGCGAAGGTGAAGCCGAAGGGCAAGAGCGGGAAATCGGAACTCCCCTCGCGACGATAGACCGAGAATCTGCCAGCATCCCGCAATTCGCGGTGCGTCAGGCCCTCACCGTCTCCTCCCAAGCAGTTCGTACTGTCCGAAGATTCGAAGCCGAACTTCGTGGTCAATGGTCAGTGGCAGCAACTGCTGCCCTGCAAGCTTGTGAGGCCGCGCCAGACCAACATCCCAGCCGTCAGCAACATCGCCGAGCATTGGAGCCGCCGCAGTGTCGTCGGGCCGAAGCGACGCGCCAGCCGCCCGACCTGCGTCTGCGCAAGCAGCAGCAGCGGCAGCGAACCGAGCGCGAAGCCGACCATCACGCCGCCGCCAGCCAGAGGTGAACCGGCGATCGCGGCCGCGGCGCACGCGGCCCACAGCAGTCCACATGGCAGCAATGGCGTGCAGGCACCGAGCAGTCCCGCGCGCGTCGCGGGCGACAGCGCGCGCGTGCGAGCCATCGTCAACTGCAGAGCGCGACCGAGACCGGGGATCTTGATCGCGCCACGTTCGCCGACGAGAGCTAGCAGCACGAGGCCCGCGGCGAGCACCAACGCGACCCACGCCGTCGGTGTGCCGAGTTCTCTGGTCCCGAGTGCGCAGCCGAGACCACCCAGTACTACGCCCACTGCCCCATACGAGACAGTGCGGCCCAGGTGGTACGAACACGCACCCTTGCTCCCTCCCTGGCAGGCAAGGGCGAGCGGGCCGCACATGCACGCGCAGTGCAGCGAGTTGGCGGCGCCGAAAACGAAACTCTCGAACCAGGGTGTCATTGCAAACTCGTGCGGCTGCGACCGGTCATCTCGGTGACGGAACGGTCGTCGCGCCGCCGGATTTCTCCGGTGGTCGCGATGGGAGACGCGAGACCCCTCACCCGCTGTACGCATTGTGGCCTACCGGTGCCGAGCGAATGGCGTAGTTCGCAGTTCTGTTGCGCCGGTTGCGAGGTCGTGCACACCCTGCTGAAGAGCGAAGGCCTGCTGCGCTTCTACGACCTCGGTGGCCGGGCCACAGGTGCGGTGGGCGGTGTGCCACGCGCTCCATCGTTCGATTGGCTCGCCGATCACGAAGCGAGTCACACCACGGGTGACACGGTGCGCCTCGTGCTCGACGTGCAAGGCATTCGCTGCGCGGCTTGCGTCTGGCTGCTGCAGACGGTGTGGAAGCGGCAGGCTGGCGCGCGGGATCTTCGCGTTGATCCGTCGCTCGGGCGCGCGACGCTCAGCTACGACCGCGGCAGTGCGGCCGGGGCGACGTTCCTCGCGGCGACCGCGCGCTTCGGCTACCCGATGGCGCCGCCGAGCCGGCAGATCGTGCGCGACACCGGGCTGCTCGTGCGCCTCGGCATCTGCGTCGCCATCGCGATGAACGCGATGATCCTCGCGGTCAGTCTCTACTTCGGCCTCGATGCGGTCGCGTCGGGAACTGGCGACAGCACGCTGCGCACGTTGTTCGGCTTCGTGCTGCTCGGGCTCGGTACGGCGAGCGTCGTGGTCGGCGGTCCGGTGTTCTTCCGCACGGCGTTGGCCGGCCTGCGTGTTGGTGTCGTGCACATGGACCTGCCGATCTCGCTCGGCCTGTTGCTCGCCTACGTGGGGTCCGTGCACGGCCAGCTGACGAACGGACCGACCTACTTCGACACGGTCGCGATCTTCATTGCCTTCATGTTGGGTGGGCGGTTCCTGCAGCAGCGCACGCTGGCGCAGAGTCGCGACCAGGTGCTCGCCGACGACGGGGCCGAGCATCTGCGCGCGCGACGCCTCGTCGATGGCGCGATCGAATTGCTGCCCGTGCAGAAGTTGCGCGTAGGCGACGGGCTGCTGCTGGCTCCGGGCGACCTCGTACCCGTGCGCGCCGAACTCCTGGAAGCCGTCAGCCATTTCTCGCTCGATTGGATCTCTGGCGAGAGCGAGCCTCGCACCTTCGCAGCGGGGGCTGCCGTGCCCGCGGGTGCGTTCCATGCTGGTCGGACCGCCGTGCACATGAAGGTGTTGTCCGACTACCGCAGCTCGGGTCTCGCCGAGCTGCTGGGGCAGGAACCGATCGATCGCGAAGACACCCGCGGGCGTGTGCGGTTCTCGCACGTGCTGAACCGCAGCTACGCGATCGGCGTCCTGCTCGCCGCTGCCCTGGGGGGCGGACTGTGGGCGTTCCTCGACCCGAGTCGCGCACTGCCCGTTGCGATTTCCGTGCTCGTCATCACGTGCCCGTGCGCGATGGGCATCGGCACACCGCTGGCCTTCCACCTGGCCCTGGCGTTGCTGCGACGACGCGGCGTGTTCGTTCGCACGCGCAGTCTGCTCGACAAGGTGCGTTGTGTGCGAAAGGTCGTCTTCGACAAGACCGGCACGGTCACGTTCGGTGGTCTGCGGGCCACGCCGACGGCAGTTGTCCCGGCGTCCGCACTGCCGGTGTTGGCGACGATGGTCGCGTCCAGCAACCACCCCGTGAGCCAGGCGATCCTGCAGAGCCTCGATCGCACGCCGTTCGTCGCAAGCCTCGAAGTGCACGAGCTCCTGGGCAAGGGTCTCGAGTGCCGTGTCGATGACGACGTCTGGCAGCTCGGTGGACGTGACTTCGTCGGCCTGCCCGCCGGCCAGCCGGATCGCCGCGAGTGCTTGTTGGCGAAGAACGGCGAGCTCGTCGTGAACTTCCGGCTCGAAGAAGACTTCCGCGCCGGCGCCACCGACGAGGTCGAGGCACTGCGGCAACGTGGCCTCGAGGTCCACCTCATGTCGGGCGATCGCGAGGACCGCGTGCAGCGGGCGGCGACCGTGCTCGGCATCGCGCCGGAGTGCGCCCACGGCGGCATGTCGCCCGCCGACAAGGCGGTCGCGGTGACGCGGCTCGATCGCGGCGATGTCATGATGGTCGGCGACGGCCTCAACGACGCGCCCGCCTTCGCGGCGGCCTTCTGCGCCGGCACGCCGGCGATGGATCGCCCGGTGTTGCCCGCCCGCGCCGACTTCTGCTTCCGCGGCGCGCAGGCGGGTGCGGTGCAGGCCGTGTTCGAAGTCGCTGCTTTGCACGGCAGCGTCGTGCGGACGAACCTCGCGCTGGCACTCTGCTACAACGCGACGACGCTGGTCCTCTGCTTCGTCGCGGCGATGACGCCCGTGCTCTGTGCGGTGCTCATGCCGCTCAGTTCGGTGGCACTCGTACTGCACACGAGTTCTCGCTTCGCGCGGGCGCGGGGGCAGCAATGACCATCGTGCCACTGCTGCTGTTCTGCAGCCTCGCCCTCGTGGCCGCGTCGATCGTGCTGTTCGTGTTCTCCGCGCAGCAGGGCGACTGCCACGAGTCCGACCGTCTCTGTCTGCTGCCGCTCGACGACGACACGGATGCGCGTCCCGAGGCACCGCCGAAGGCTCTCCCAGAATGAAAGGTAACGACACCATGCATGCAGCCACCGTCACCGAGACCCGTCGCGTCGTCTTCGACGACGCCGTCGTACGCGGCTTCGTCTGGGCCAGCGTCGGCTGGGGGCTCATCGGCCTTCTCGTCGGGCTGTTCTGCGCGCTCCAGCTCAGCTTCCCGGCGCTCAACTTCGACACCCCATTCCTGACCTTCAGCCGCCTGCGGCCGTTGCACACCAACGCGGTCATCTTCGCGCTGGTCGGCAACATGATGTTCGCGGGCATCTACTACAGCTCGCAGCGCCTGTTGAAGACGCGCATGGCGTCGGACCTGCTGAGCCGCGTGCACCTGTGGGGCTGGCAGCTCATCATCCTCGGGGCCGTGCTGACGCTGCCGTTCGGCATCACGCAGTCGAAGGAGTACGCCGAGCTCGAGTGGTTCCTCGACATCCTCGTCGTGCTGGTCTGGGTCGCGTTCGCGGCGAACTACTTCTGGACGCTCGCGATCCGCAACGAGAAGAACCTCTACGTCTCGATCTGGTTCTACATCTCGACGATCCTGACGATCGCCGTGCTCTACCTCGTCAACAACCTGGCGTTGCCGGTGACGATGACGAAGAGCTACGGCGTGTTCGCGGGCGCGCAGGACGCGCTGACGCAGTGGTGGTACGGCCACAACGCGGTCGCCTTCTTCCTGACGACGCCGATCCTCGGGATCATGTACTACTTCCTGCCGAAGGCGGCGGAGCGCCCGGTGTTCAGCTACCGGCTGTCGATCGTGCACTTCTGGGCGCTGGTCTTCATCTACATCTGGGCCGGGCCGCACCACCTGCTGAACACCGCGCTGCCCGATTGGACGCAGTCGCTCGGCATGCTGTTCAGCCTCATGCTGTGGGCGCCGTCGTGGGGCGGCATGTTGAACGGGCTGCTCACGCTGCGCGGCGCCTGGCACAAGGTCCGCACCGATCCCGTGCTCAAGTTCTTCGTCGCCGGCGTCACGTTCTACGGCATGGCGACCTTCGAGGGCCCGCTGCTCTCGATCAAGTCCGTCAGCGCGCTCGCCCACTACACGGACTGGATCATCGGCCACGTGCACAGCGGCGCGCTCGGCTGGAACGGCTTCATGGCGGCGGGCATGTTCTATTGGCTCGTGCCGAGGCTGTTCGGCACCAGGCTGCACAGCAGCAAGCTCGCCGACTACCACTTCTGGATCGGCATGGTGGGGATCCTGCTCTATGTCGCGTCGATGTGGGTCTCGGGCATCAGCCAGGGCCTCATGTGGCGCGGCGAGACGCCGGACGGCGGTCTCCAATACCCCGACTGGAGTGCGATCCTGAGCAGCCAGCAGGTCATGTACGTGACCCGCAGCATCGGCGGCGGACTCTTCATCGTCGGCTGGCTCATGATGGTCTACAACCTCGTCAGAACGGCGCTGGCGGGGCGGGCTGTCACGGTCGAGACCGAGGTCACGGTCACGCGCACGGTGCCGCAACCGGGCGAACCGACCACGACGCAGCTCGTGTTCAGTCGGCCGGTCATCATGGCATCGCTGGGAATGGTCACCGCGACCATCTTCGCGATGCCGAGCATCGGGCTCGCGGTGGTGGGCTTCGTGCTGCTCATGGGCATCGTCGCCTTCGCGGCAGGCATGCTCTTCCGCTCGACGCACGTGGGCAAGCACACGTGGCACGAGATGATCGAGTCGCGTCCGCTCGCGTTCTCGGTGCTGACGCTGATCGCCGTCCTCATCGGTGGCTTGTTCGAACTGCTGCCGGGCCTGATCACCGACCAGCAGGTGCCGCTGGCTGCCAACGGCGAGATGTGCGTGCAACCCTACACGGCCCTCGAACTGACTGGCCGCGACCTGTTCGTGCGCGAAGGCTGCTACGTCTGCCACTCGCAGATGATCCGCCCGTTCCGCAGCGAGCAGATGCGCTACGGCGCGCCGAGCCGCATCGAGGAGTCGATGTGGGACCACCCGTTCCAGTGGGGCAGCAAGCGCACGGGGCCGGACCTCGCACGCATCGGCACGAAGTACAACGAAGCGTGGCACTGGGACCACATGCAGGACCCGCGGCAGGTCGTGCAGGAATCGATCATGCCGTCCTATCCATGGCTCTACGATGGCACGGTCGAGATCGGGGTCACGGCCGCCAAGATGCGCGTGCTCAGGAAACTCGGCACGCCCTACACGGACGAGCAACTGAGGAACGTGCTGGAGGACTACCAGACGCAGGCCATCACGGTCGTGGCCAATCTCGCTACGCAAGGCAAGACCGGTGCGGATCCTGACAGCGAGATCGTGGCGCTGATCGGGTACCTGCTGCGGCTCGGCCGCAATCTCGAGCCGGCCCGGAGCCAGGCCGCAGTCGTCGAAGGAGGGAAGTGACCATGTGGAGCCAGCTCCTCGCGCGCACGTCGCTGTTCCTGCTGCCGGTGCTCGCGACCTGCATCTTCGTCGCCTTCTTCCTGGCCGTGATCCTGCGCGTCAGCCAGCGCGCCCGTGCGCCCGAGTACCGGCGCATGGCATCCCTGCCCCTCGACGACGACGGCAACCGGGGTGACCTGCCATGAGCACCCAAGCGACCCGCGGTCACACCTTCGACGGCATCCAGGAGTTCGACAATCGGCTGCCGAACTGGTGGCTGTGGACGTTCTATCTCGCCTGCATCTTCGCGGTCCCCTACTGGGTCCACTACCACACGCTCGGCACGGGCGACCTGCCCAGCCGAGCGTACGTGCGTGAGCAGCAGGTTGCAGCGGCGCGCATCGAAGCGCAGCTCGCGGCGAACCCGGTGACCGACGAGATGCTGCTGAAGCTCGCGAAGGAGCCGGGCGTGGTGGCCGAGGGCGAGAAGATCTTCAGGAATCCGGCGCGCTGCACCCTCTGTCACAAGCCGGACGGCAGCGGCCTCATCGGCCCGAACCTGACCGACGACATGTGGATCTACGGCGGCAGGCCGATGGACATCTACACGACGATCCTGAAGGGGCGTCCGGGCGGCATGCTCGCGCACGAGACCGAGGGTACGCAGTTCGTGCAGCGCGCGACGGCCTACGTGCTGTCGATCAAGAACAGGAACCTGCCCGGCAAGCCGCCGGAGCCGCTCGCGAAGAAGGAGCAGTGACGCGAGTCATCCGCGTCGAACCCTGCATGAACGACCATCGCGCCGACGAGCCCGCTGGCGTCGCGGGGCCGCCTGCGCCCGTGGCGAGACCGGTCGTGCAGAAGGGGCGTCTGCCCGTGCGGCGTCCCGACCAGGACACGCTGTTCAGCATCAATCCGGACGGGTCGCGCAACGCCATCCATCCGGCGGACGTGCGCGGTCGCTTCCAGACGCGCAAGCATGTCCTCTGTTACGTGCTGATCGCGGTCTACGTGGCGCTGCCGTGGCTGAAGGTCGGCGGACTGCCCGCGATGCTCATCGACATCGAGACGCGGCACTTCTACCTGTGCGGCCAGACTTTCAACGCGCAGGACTTCTGGCTCTCGTTCTTCTTCGTCACGGGCCTCGGCTTTCTTCTGTTCGTACTGGCCGGTCTGTACGGCCGCATCTGGTGCGGCTACGCGTGCCCGCAGACCGTCTTTCTCGAGGGCGTGTTCCGCCGCATCGAACGCTGGATCGAAGGGCCCGCCGCTGCGCGCGCGAAGCTGGACAAGGCACCATGGTGCTCTGCCAAGGTGTGGCGGCGTTCGGCGAAGATGGTCGTGTTCCTCGCCATCGCCGCGGTGATCTCGCACAGTTTCCTCGGTTACTTCATGCCAGTTGAAGTGCTCGTCGAAGCGGTGACGGCGGCACCGGGCAAGCACCCGTCCGCGTTCGTGTTCATGGTGGTCGCCACCGCGATCCTGTTCGTGAACTTCACGTGGTTCCGCGAGCAGACCTGCATCGTCATTTGTCCCTACGGCCGTCTGCAGGCGGCGCTCTACGACGCGGACACGGTGCTGGTCGGCTACGACGGCAAGCGTGGGGAACCGCGCGGTGCCGCGGGTACGAACGGTGCGGGCGACTGTGTCGACTGCTACCGCTGTGTCACTGCATGCCCGACGGGCATCGACATCCGCAACGGCACGCAGATGGAGTGCGTCGGCTGCGCGAACTGCATCGATGCCTGCGACGAGGTGATGCAGAAGGTCGGTCGGTCCCCGGGGCTCGTGCGCTACGACAGCCAGCGTGGACTGGAAACGGGCAAGCGCCGCTTCTTCCGCGGTCGCGTCGTGCTCTACCTCGTGCTGATGCTCATGGGGCTGTCGGCGTTCACGGTCGCCGTGACGCGGCGACGGCCCTTCGAGGCAAACCTCGCGCGTGCTCCGGGCCGTTCCTACACGGTCGAGGATGGCCGCGTGCACAACATCTTCGTCCTGCACCTCGTCAACAAGCGGCCGGGCCCGCGGACCTTCGCGATCACGGTGGTGGGGCCCGCAGCAGCGGAGACCACGGTGGGCCAGGGGGAAGTGGCGCTCGAATCGTTGCAGGACAGCAAGATCCCCGTGCACGTGTTCGTGCCGACGAGTGTCTTCAGGGCGGGCTTGCAGACGCAGCTCTCGGTCCGCTGCGCCGATCCCGATGGCGATCTCATGCGACTGGCGACCGCACCCCTGCTCGGGCCGAGTGCGCGACGTTGAGCCTCAGTTTCGTTCCTCCCACTGCAGCGGACACTCCAACACCATCACTTCGGGAGCGACCAACTGATCCCTCAGCACGCCGTGCACCCGGAATCGCACGGTGAACGTCTGTTGCTCGACTGCAGTGCCCTCGGTGCCCTCGCCAGTCCACAGGTACGCGTGCATCTGCGCCGTTGCTCCCGCCGGGATCTCCTGCACGATGCCACTGCCTTCGCCGAGCAGCCAAGGACCGCAGAGCAGGCACGCATCCACGGGCCCTTCGACGAGTTCGATCGCCAGTCTGGTGGGGCACGGCAGCGGATTGGTGACGGTGATCGTCGTGGTTCCCGACACGGCGCGCCCATGCACGCTGTGCAGCGGCGCGATCTGCAGGATGCCGGACAGGGGGTCCTGTCGACCTGACCACGCGACACTGAGTGCGGCGCGTGGGGCACTGCCGTTCTGCACGAGCAGCACATGGTCCAGCACGAGCCATCCCGCGCCTCGGTCAGAAACCTCGAGGTGCAACGCCTGCCCCGTCCAGGCATCGAGGGGGCACACCACCGGGTGCAGGTGGTCCAGTGCCGCTGGACGGAACGACCGCACGACGTCGCCGCCTCGACAAAGGTTCATGGCGACGCCGAGTTCGCGCTGGCCGGCGAGGAACAGGACCAGCATGGTCCCGGCTTCGGCGACGAACTCACTGGATCGAGCCGATCCCTCGCCCTCCGTGCTCTCCTGATCGCCCTCGGTCGAGAGCTGGCGAGCACCGATGCCGCCCATGAGCAGCTGGCGTGTGGGTCGCACGGCAGCGTCGCCCTTGCAAGTCCAGGTCAGTCCGGCGTCGTCCGGTTCGAAGGTGGCCAACAAGCGGATGCCGTCGTACGCCTTGCCATCGAGCAGCAGTTGATTGGCGGTGGCCTTGTGCGAGTCGACTCGATGGCGTGCGGCCAGTCGATCGGCGGGAAAGGAGCGTTGCGCATACTCGCGATCGACGGCTTGCAACGGCATCCAGACTCCCTCCTCGACCTTCACCGCAAAGTCGGCGATACGCAGCGCCTCGAGTTCGCTGGTTGCGGCGTGGGCGACCGCCACGTTGACGCCACGTTGCCGGAGGTATCCCGGCGGTGGGTGGCGGTCGTGCGCCATGCGTCGTTGCCGATTGTCGGTGGTCGTCGGCGTGCGCGCGATGGTTGCATCCGTCAGCCCATGGATGTCGACGACGGAGAGTTCGCGCAGGTAGAAGGGCATCACCCCCACGGTATTGGCGGCAGCTACGGCATCGGTCGGGAACACCCCGTCTGGCAACCTCTCGTAGGCCGCGAGGTTGGCGACCAGGTTCCGTCCGATCGCGAGATGCACCTGGGCCGGCACCGCGACCAGGTGACGATGCAACTGCTCGCGCAAGGGGTTCAGGATGGCGCACAGCGGCAGCAGCCCGGGCACGAACTGCAGCAGCGGCGCACTGGTCTCGTCGAGTTCCGTGCGGCTGCGGAACTCTTCGACGAACTCCTGCCTCTGCATCGCCACGGCGAACGAGGCGGCGCCCAGCCCATGGCTGTAGACGAGGACCGGCACGCACAACCCGACGGCTAGCCGCCGCACCAAAGCCACTCGTCGGGCCTCGGCGTCGACCTGCAACGTGCTCACGAGCCAATCGAGGAGCTGCATGAGACCCGCCGCTGCCGGCACCGCCAGCAGAGGCAGGTAGAAGTCCATCGGCCGGTACTCGAAGTGGTCGCCGCCGATGCGCATCAGGTAGAGCACGTGGGGGACGATCAGCACGAACGGCAGTGCTTGCGTCAGGTCACGAGCTGTGGCACGTCGTGCCATGAACGAGAAGGCCAGAGGTACCCACAACCAGGCGCCGAGTTCGATCGCGGCAGCAGCGACGTAGTTGAAGCCCGATTCGTACCAGGCGCGCACATGCTTGGCATGGTACGGATTGGGCAGCCAGTCGCCGTAGTAGGAGTGGCGCCACAGGTAGTGGCCGACGACCACGCTGGCAAATGGGACGGCCAGCGACAGGACCCGGCGCAGCCGCAGCTGGCCGTTCGCCCTGTCCTGCAAGAGGCAGAAGGCACAGGCGCAACCGAAGAGCAGCAGGCCCTCGGGTCGCGTGAGTTCCGCGGCCGCGAACACACACGAGGCCAGCAGCAATCCTGCGAGCGAAGTCGAGGTGCGGGTCAGCAGGAAACACCCCAACACGATCAGGAACGTGAACTGCCTCGTCTCCATCCCGCTCGTCGACCAGACCGCGAAGTTCGTGGAGCAGGCAACGAGACCGAATGCGAGCCAGGCGATCAGACGCCGATGCGATCGAGGGCCGAGGCGAAGGGCGGATGCGACGACGAGTGCCAGCGTGCCCGCAGTCAGGGCAATGGACAGCACATGAGCGGAGACCTCCGGGCGCAGCCCCAGGCGCCAGAGGCCGGCGAGTTCCAGGACCCACAGCAGGTCGACGAAGCCCTCTACGTACTCCCCACGGTTGAAGACCAGCCCGTGCCCGTCCATGAGATTGCGGGCGTAGCGAAAGTTGATGAACGCGTCGTCGCAGAGGAACCGCGAGGTGGCGATCTGGTAGACGAGGACCGCCAGGAACGGCAGACACGCGAGTCCCCAGAGCCACTCAATGGATCGGCCTGCCCGTGGCGCGTCCGGCGAGACCGGTGGGGAACCCATCGTTCGAACCTCTTACCCTGCCGGCAGCTCAAGTCCAGGGGGCTACTCGTTGGCCGCTTGCGGCAGCCAGACGCGGAACGTGGGCCGCGGCCCGCTTCGCTCTCGACCGTGATGCTGCCGCCGTAGCCCTCGACGATGCTCTTGCTGATCGGTGGGACAAGCTGCGATTCCGGCGGCGCATTGCGCAGGCTTGGCGGTCGGGAGGGTTGAGACCGGCGCAACAGTTCGGCCCACGGGCAGTAGCGGCGTCGAAGCAGAGGCTGCGGCGAGGGACGTTCGGCGCGCGCGGCCGGCTGCGGCCAACGCCGCGAACCCTCGCGACCGCCGCGAGCTGCCCCTTGAACATGGCGGCTTGGACCTGCGGTTGCCCTCCACCTAGGTCCACGTATACTGGCGACGTGGCACAGATCACCATCTACGTACCCGATGAAATCGCCCGGCGTCTCCGCAGCGCGGCGCGTCGAGCCAAGAAGAGCCTGTCCGCCTACCTGACGGAAATGGCCTCGGGCCACAACGAACGCCGCACGTGGCCGAAGTGGTTCTTCGCCTTGCAGGGCAGCAGTCGCGGCACCCTGAAGGTCCCTGAGGACCCCGCACCCGACGAACCTGCCGCGCTGTGACCTACCTGCTCGACACGAACATCTGTATCGCGTTCCTCAACGAGAAGGATCCGACCCTCCGCGAGCGACTTGCCGGGACGAGCCCCGACGAGGTGAGGCTCTGCGCGATCGTGAAGGCCGAGCTGTTCTACGGCGCGCGCAATGGCACGCGAGTCGAGCAGAATCTCGCACGGCTCGCTCGGCTCTGCGAGTTGTTCGATTGTGTGCCATTCGACGACGCCGCAGCCCACCACTACGGGGTGCTGCGTGCGCAACTGCGACGCAGTGGCACCGCAGTCGGCGCCAACGACATGTTGATCGCAGCCATCGCGCTCGCGGCGGACTTGACGCTCGTGACGCGGGACCAGGCCGAGTTCCACCACATCGGAGGTTTGCGCGTGGAGGCCTGGTAGGAGGTCAGGCGGCGGTTCGCGTTCTCGCGCGGCGCGCGGTTGATCACCGGCCGCGCGTGGGATCCGGTCATGGCTGGCCTGCGTTGAGCCAACAGAGCTCGTTGTGCATGGGGAAGGAAAGGTACCGCACCAGGGGCCCGGTCTTCTCATCCGAGCTACCCCCGCACCGCGAAGCCCGAGTCCGGTAGCATTCGTGGCTCGCGGCAACGGAGCAATTGCATCGCAAGTCCCGAACCGGGTCGTCCCATGAACTCACGCCCGACACGCGTCTCGTTCTCCCTGGCCCTGGCACTCGTCGGTGTTGTGGGGGCGCGAATCCCCGCTCAATGTTCGACGCAGTGGCTGCCGGGCCAGGGCCTGCTTGGCACTGGTGGCACTGTCATGGCGACGACGCACTGGGACCCCGACGGTACTGGCCCGATGCAGCCCGTACTGGTCCTCGGCGGCCAGTTCCAGGTCGCCGGCACGGCCGTCGCCAGCAACATCGCCACCTACGATCCAGTCTCCGGTGTCTGGTCGGCGCTTGGTTCGGGAATCAACGCTGGCCCTGTCAACGCCCTGACGACG
>JAYUCN010000271.1:0-5314 GCA_043740335.1 Planctomycetota bacterium | reverse complement strand
CGCGGCACAGCCGCAGGAAGCCCCGCAGCGCTGATGCTCGGACTGCCAACGCAGGTCGACATGTCTGGCGCAGGGGCGATCGGGTGCACGCTGTACGCATTGCCGCTTTGGTTCAGCCCTCCGTTGATCACAGACAGCAACGGGATGGCCGGCATCGGCATGCCGGTACCTCTGGCTCCTGACCTTCAGGGGCTCGTGCTCGAGACACAGTGGATCATTGTTGACCCGAGTGCCAACCCGGTCGGGCTCATCGGCTCGACGGGAGTCCGCATCATGCTCGGGTTCTGAACGGGATTCGCGGTGGTGGCTATTTGCGATCGGTTGATCGGTTGATCGCGGCATCGATTAATGCGCAGATGCGCGGCGACGTTGTTGCTCACCAGCGGCAGGGTGGCGGGGTGGCGAATGCAATGGCTTGGCCGTCCTTGCAGGCGCGCTGGACTCAGCCGTGGCGGGAGAGCACGACTTCGATGGCCAGGAAGCCGGCGTAGGCCAGCACGAACAGGACGCCGAGCAGGCGCGGCACGCCGTTGCGCAGCTTGAGCACGGCCACGAGCGCGACCGCGGAAACGACCGTGGCGATCATGAGCCGGCCCAAAGACTCGGTGTCGACTGGGAACGGCTGCAGCAGGCCGGCAATGCCGAGCACGGCGCCGACGTTGAAGATGTTGCTGCCGACGATGTTGCCGATGGCGATTTCGGGCTGGCCCCGCCTGGCGGCGACCGCCGACGTCGCGAGTTCGGGCAGGCTCGTGCCGACGGCGACGATGGTCATGCCGATCACGGCCTGGCTGAGACCCATGGCGGTCGCGACGACGACCGCACCCTCGACGAGCCAATCGGCGCCCACGATCAGCAACGCGAGCCCGACGACTGCGAAGCCGAGGTGCAGGAGCCACCCGGCCAGTGTGCCACGGTGGATCGGCTCACGGCTCTTGCCCTGCATCTTCTTGCGTTCACGCAGGAGCAGCTGTCCGCAGAAGAGCGCGAGCATGAACACCATCGCGGCGGCGAGAGGACGACTCACTGCGGCGTCGACGACGAACGGCAACCCGGCGAGGACCGTGGCGACGAGCATGTAGACAAGTTCCATCCAGCGCACGCGCAGCTTGATCGCGCAGATGCTCGCGGCAATGCCGACGATGAGCAGGATGTTGGCGGTGTTGCTGCCGATCACGTTCGCCATCGCGATCTCACTGCGTCCCGTCCGTGCCGCCGTGAGGCTGACCATCAGTTCGGGCATCGAGGTCCCCATCGCCACCAACGTGAGGCCGACGGCCATGCGACTCATGCCGAGCGCCAGTGCGATCCAGACGGCGCCGCGCACGAGCAGGTCGGCCCCGACCACGAGCACGACGAGTCCCGCGACGATCGTGGGCAAAGGGTAGTCGGTGGCCCACGTGCCAATTCGCAGCAGACTCGGCATCCCATGCATCGTAGGCAAGGGTCGAAGCCTGTCTCCCGCGCTCTCTGGATTGCCCGACTCCAGCCTGCCCATGGCAGCGACCGATCAAGAGAGCATGCGCAGAAGGTTTTCGGCATCGGTCCTGGTCTCGTTCCTGTTCGCGAGCTGTCTCGAAATGGAACAGACCGTGGCTCTGGGCCCGGACGGCAGCGGTCGGCAGAGTGTCAAGCTCGCGCTGCGCGAGACGACCCTGGCCGAAGTCCAGAAGGCGAGTGCGGCAGCACAGCTCGGGGCCACACCGAATCCGACGGCCGTGTTCGACAAGGAACTCGTCTTGCGGTAACTGCGCGAGGCTGGTCTGGAACTCAGCAAGCACGAGGCCAAACAGGGCTCCGGCCGTCGGTCGGTCGAGTTGGAGGCCACCTTCAAGGACTTCGCGACTCTCCAGAAGAGCCCGCTCTGCGGCAGTGCCGCAGAGTGGGTGTTGGCCGCGGGTCCGCGTGCGGGCACCGCCAAGCTGACGCTCTACCCGCAAGGCAAGGCCGCGTGGACCGAGGCCAGAGCCAAGGCCGAGACCATGCCGAAGGCAGTCGACCCCGTCGCCGCCGGGTTCTTTCGCAAGCGACAGGCGTCGCTAGCCGGCCTCGATGTCGTGGTCCGCTTCCAGCTGCCGGGCGACGTGCTGGTCTGGACCAGGAACCTCGAGAAGACCGGCGACCGCGAGGTGACGGCTCGCATCACGGCGGCCGACATCCAGACCCCCGAGGACCTCGTGCGCAGGTTGGCGCCCCGCTTCGAAGTCATCTTCGATGCCACGGGGTGCAAGCTGCCACTCCAGTGAGAAGCGTTCCCGTTTCGGAACGAGCGGGAACCTGAGCAGCGGAGGTGGCGTCTTGCTGCGCCCGGCACGCCGTGTGCACTGCGCGCTGGCCCAACTCCAGGATCCCGATGAACCGTTCGCTGCTGGCACTGCCGTTCCTTCTCACTCTTCCATTGACTGCCCAGGGCCTCCTGATCGGCCCAATGCCCGATGGGCGCGGCCCAAGCATCGAGGTGATCCGCCCGGCGCACGGGGTCCCGGCGGTGCGCATCGTGCGCACGGCGGTGCACGCCGAGATCGTCGACGGCGTGGCGACGACCTCGATCGACCAGGTCTTCCGCAACGACGGCTCGCGCGACGCGGAAGGCACCTGGTTCCTGCCGCTGCCGGCGGGGGCGGTCGCTGACGGCTTCACGATGACCGTGGGTGGCAAGGAGATCACGGGAGAAGTGCTCGACGCCGGTCAGGCGCGGTCGGTGTACGAGCGCATCGTGCGGCAGCGGCGCGATCCGGGTCTGCTCGAGTACGCGGGCGAAGGCATGCTGCGGGCGCGCATCTTCCCGATCCCCGCGCAAGGCGAGGTCGGTGTTACGGTGCGCCTGCGTCAGGTGCTGCAGCCGCTCGGCGGCGTGTTCGAATGGGTGTGGCCGCTGCGGGCAGCGCGACTCGGCGATGCAGCGACCGGGCCGATCGGGCTCGACGTGCGCATCAAGTCGCAGACCGCTCTGAGCACCATCATCGCGCCGTACGCGAACGCCGAGATCAAGCGCATCGGTGAGCACGAGGCAACGGTCACGCTCGAGGGAACGACGGCGCAGTTCGAAGACCTGCGCGTGCTCTACGGACTCAGCGAGCAGGAGTTCGGCCTGCACATGCTGGCCTTCCGCCAGGCGGGCGACCCCGGCTACTTCACGCTGCTGTTGTCACCGCCGCGCTCGCTCCAGAAGGGCAAGGCAGAGCGCCGCTGCGTGCAACTCGTGGTCGACACGTCGGGCTCGATGGCCGGCGACAAGATCGAACAGGCGAAGGCGGCGGTGCGCATGTTCTTGCGCAGCCTGCGGTCTGACGACCTGTTCCAGGTGGTCACGTTCGCATCGGCCGTGCAGACCTTCTTCGAGCAGCCGCGGCGTGCCACCGAGGAGAATCTCGCGACCGCTTTCCAGCGCGTCGACAAGCTCACGGCCATGGGCGGCACCAACATCAGCGGAGCCCTGCAACAGGCTCTGGAAGCGGCGCTGCCGCCGGCCGACGACGGCGGCGTGTGGTTGCCCCAGATCGTCTTCATCACGGATGGTCAGCCGACCATGGGGCTCACGAACCCGCAGCAGATCCTCGATCTGACGAAGAGCGCCGACACCCGATCGACACGCGTGTTCGCGCTCGGCGTCGGCGACGAGATCGACGTGCGCCTGCTCGACGACCTCGTGCAGCAGCACCGCGGAGCCCGGGACTTCGTGCGCAACAAGGAGAAGATCGAGGTCAAGGTCGACGCGCTGTGCCAGAAGATCGCGCAGCCGGCACTGACCGATGTCGAGGTCCGCTGCGACGGTCTCGACGCGTTCGACGTGCACCCGACGCGCACGAGCGACCTGTTCTGTGGCGAGATGCTCCAGGTGGTCGGTCGCTACCGCGATTCCGGGAAGCGCACCGTGCGCGTGCGCGGCAAGCAGAACGGCGTCGACCGTGAGTTCGTGTTCCAGGTCGACTTCCCGGCCGCCGCCGAACAGCACTCGTTCGTGCAGACGCTCTGGGCCCGTCAGCACACAGCCTCGTTGCTCGACGCGATCCGTCGCAACGGCCAGAAGCAGGAACTCATCGACGAGGTGCGGAGGTTGGCGACGCGCTACGGCATCGTCACGCCCTACACCTCGCAACTCATCGTCGAGGAGGGGGTGCGGCTGGCTGGTGCAGAAGCGGACCGTGGGCGGGCGAATGGCCAGCGCAAGGAGTATCGGGGCCCAGGGAATGGCCCGGCGGGGGATGGTCGGGGTCCCACTACGGGCGGTCCGGTGGGTCCCGCTGCAGCTGGCGCTTCTGACCCCGCTTCCAGGCCGCTGTCCGACCTCGGCAAGTCCCGCACTGGCGAGAGCGCCATCGAAGAGAGTCTGCAGACGGGCAGCGACAACTTCTACCTCGGCAGCACGCGCAAGGCGGAAGCCAAGGACGGTCGCGGCGGCAAGCCCGCGGAACTGCTGCGGCGCGCGGCGGGTCGCGTGTTCGTGGTCGTCGGCGACGACCTCGTCGAACAGGGTCTGCCAAACGAATGGCAGAAGCAGGCGGTGGTCGTCGAGGCGTTCTCCGATGGATACTTCGCACTGCTGAAGGGCAATCCGAAGCTGCGCGAGATCCTGGCGCTCGGTGAACGCATCGCCTTCCGCGACGGGGACCGCATCGTGCAAGTGCGGCCCGTCGACAGCGCGAAGGAGAAGCCGGGCAGTGGCGCCGTGGAACGCGTGAAGTGACGGTTCGCCTGGCTGGCGCTACCGTGCGCGATCATGGTGCTCTCGATCGCGCGCTGGTTCTTCGCCGTGTTGGGCGGGTTGATCCTCGGTGCCGGTCTCGTGTTGCATGGCCAGGTCGCGATGGCCCGCTACATGCGCAAGGAAGTCGACGGGACCTTCTTCCTGTGGCGCGCCATCGGCGAGGCGACCTTCACCATCCAGGGCGGTGAAACGCGCATGGCGCTCGCCATGGCTGAAGTGCCCGAGCAGGCACTGAAGGAATCCGATCGCGCGGGCTGGGTGCTCGTGATCGTCGGCAGCCTGGTCGCTCTCACGGGACCGTTGTTGCGCCGCGGCAAGGCTGCGGGCGCGCGGCGGGACAAGACGTAGGCATCACATCTCGCGGAACTTGCCGCCGTTCTGCTCGGCCATCCGCTTCATGAGTTCCTGCGGCGTGATCGACATCTTCGGCTGGGCTCGTTCCTGACCCGGTGGTGTTGCCGAGCTGATGAACACCGCGTTGATGCGCATGCTGGCGAAGCGGTTCGCTTCCTGTACGAGGCGCAGGATCTCGATCGGATCCGTCACGTCGCCGACCGAGGGGGCGCCGTCGGACAGGATGAAGACCTCGTCGACGTTGGATTCGTA
>JAYUCN010000270.1:0-2163 GCA_043740335.1 Planctomycetota bacterium | reverse complement strand
CGCCGACTTCGTCCTTGTCGCGGATCATCACGGTGTCCTTGCTCTTCCTCGCGGCCGCGAAGCGTTCGAGCTGTGTTGGTGTGAACACTTCCGCGGGGTTCTGCAAGACACCGCTGGCGACCACGAGGTGGTCCCGCGGCACCGTGATGGCGAGGTCGACGTTGCCGTGGTTCGTGTAGAACTCGCCGGTGCCGATGTAAGGCAGCGTGTTCCAGCCGTGCACGTCGTCGTAGACCGCGACCGCGGGGAACCACTGGGCGAGCTCCCAGATCGTGCCCTTCTTGACCTCCCAGGTGCCGTAGCGGCGGAATACCTTCTTCGGCACGTGGAACGACCACGCCACCTCGAACTCGAATTTCGCCGCGGCCGCGAGCGGCTGCGGCAGGTCGACGCGCATGAGCGTGTCGTAGACCTGGAACGGCAACGGTGCTCCGGCGGCGGCGACGCGCGCCATGACGACGCCGTCGCTGTTCTCCGATGGCCCGCCGACTGCTGCACCACCATCAGTGAGTGAGCCGATGCTGTCCTTCCTCAGGATGTTCTGCTCGAGGTGGACCCACAGGTAGTCGAGCGCGTCGGGCGAACGGTTGTAGTAGGTGACGTACTCGCGGCCCGTCACCGACCGCTGGATCGGATCGAGTTCGGCTTCGATGCGGTAGTCGACCTGCTGTTGCCAGTAGTCGGGGCCCGGTGCGCCCGAAGCCGTGCGCACACGGTTCGGTGTCGGCAGGTCGAGTGGACTGAAGATCGTGACGTCGGTGCGCGGCTTTGGTGCGCGCGCGAACTCGTCGCGGGGCTGGGGGTTCTGGGCGGCGAGCGTCGTCGCGAGGACGGCGGCGGACAAACTCGTCGGGAGGCAGCGGTCACGGAGCGCGCGGACGACAAGGCTGAGGCTCTGCATCGTGCTGGAGATTACGTCGCTCGATCAGGACCTGCGAGCTTCCTCAAAAGCGCCCGCGTCGTGGCGGCCGCGATTCCGAACAGCCCGGTCGGTACGAAGAAGAACGCCATGGCGAAGGGCAGCAGATTCAGGTGTCCGAACACGCCGAGCCAGACCATGCCGGACACGTAGAACGCCGCCACCATGGGGAGCAGGCCACCGTCGCGATGCAGTGCACCGCAGAGCAGCCCGAGCAACGGTGGGCCGAACCAATACGCAGGACCACCTTCACCGCCCGTGTATTCGACCAGCGTGATGTAGGCGCTGCCGGCCAGCAGGCCGAACACCACGCCGGTTGCTGCGCCCGTGCGATTGCGCGGCGACGGCATCTGCTCACTCATGGCATGGGACAGTAGCCACCGCGCTGCACGAACCGCATACTGTTCGCCCCCGATGTTGACCCTGTCAGGCGTCTCGAAGTCCTATGGCGACCGCACCCTGTTCGCCGACGCCGCCCTGCAGGTGAACCGCGGCGACCGCATCGGCCTGGTCGGGCCCAACGGTGCCGGCAAATCGACCCTGTTCACGATGATCCTCGGCGAGGAACCCGCCGACGACGGCCGCATCACGCGCGAGCGCGACACGAAGCTTGGCTACCTGCCGCAGGAGAGCGCGCCGGTCGGCGACGAGACCGGGTTCGAGATCGCGGTCGCCATCACGCCCGACTTCCTGCGCGTGCGCCGCCAGGTGCTCGCCTGGGACCACGACCACCCGGTCGAAGCGACGCACCCCGAAGAACTGCACGACGACGCGCACGAGCGCTTCCGCGAACTGAACGGCTACCACGTCGAGGCGAAGGCGCGCCAGATGCTCGGCGGCCTGGGCTTTCGCGAACGTGACATGGATCGCAAGGCGCGCGAACTGAGCGGCGGCTGGGTCATGCGCGCGCACCTGGCGCGCCTGCTCACGCAGGAGCCCGACCTGCTGCTGCTCGACGAACCGACCAACCACCTCGACCTCGAGTCGCTGCTGTGGTTCCAGGACTACCTGTGCTGGTACCCGGGCGCGATCCTGGTCATCTCGCACGACCGCGAGTTCCTGAACGCGCTCGTCTCGGGCGTGGTCGAGATCCGCCAGCAGAAGCTGGTGCGCTACACGGGCAACTACGAAAAGTACGTCGTGCTGCGCGAGGCGACCGACGCCCAGCATCTCGCGGCCTACAAGACGCAGCAGAAGGAGATCGCCCACTTGCAGGCGTTCGCCGATCGCTTCAAGGCCAAGGC
>JAYUCN010000269.1:0-2163 GCA_043740335.1 Planctomycetota bacterium | reverse complement strand
ACCGTCGTCTCGGTCGGGCCATAGACGTCGTGCAGGGCGGGCACCAGTGCCCGCAGTTCGCGCGCCAGCGCGCCCGGCAGCGCCTCGCCACCGACCAGCATGTGCGACATCGAGCGCAGCGCGGGTGCCGTCGCCGGATCGAGTAACAACATGCCCGCCATCGACGGCGTGCACTGGAAATGCGTGACGCGGTGCGCCGCCAGCAGACCGGGGATGGTCGCCGGCACCCTGCCGCCGGCTGCGGTCGCCGGACCACAGAAGGCGTGGGCTGCGGCCGTCGCGGTGTCGCAGCGGCGTTTCAGCTCGAGCAACTGCGGCAGGCTCTGCATGACGAGGTCGGTCGGCACCCCGAAGTCGATGAGGCACGCGATCTCGTCGATCTGCATGGAGCGCAGCCGGTCGACCATCTGCATGCAACTGTCCGGCGTGCCGAACAAGCCACTCTGCCGGTAGTAGCGCTCGAACGAGAACTCCAGCAGCGCCTCGAAGTCGGCTGGCGTGAGGCCGCCGTTGAGCAGCGCATCCATCTCGCCGGGCTTGTCGACGCGGTGCTTGAAGGCCGGGAACGACCACGCCGCCTGCTTGACGAGGTCGATGCTGCTGCGCAGGTAGCCCTTCATCGGCTCGCGCACGATCTCGTGCACGCGCTCCTCGTCGTCACCGACGAACGTGTGCAGCATGAGCGTGACCCTGCCCTCGCCCGGGTGTCCTGCGGCGCGCCACGCCTCCCGGTAGACCGCGAGTTTCTGCGCGAGCTCCTCGACGCTCTGGCCGAGCAGGTGCGTGAGCACGAACGAGCCCGTCTCGCCCGCCTGCCGGTAGGTCTCGGGGTTACCAGCCACCGTGACCCAGGTCGGCAGACTCTTCTGCACGGGCCGCGGCAGCGTGCGGATCGCGATCGGCTTGCCGTCGTGGCCTGGGAACTCGACCGCTTCGCCGCGCCACAGCGCCTGCACCTGCCGCATCGTCGTGAACATCGCGTTCTTGCGGTCGGCGAAGTTCTCGGGCCGCAGCACGAAGTCGCGCGCGTGCCAACCCGCCGCGAACGCGATCGCGACGCGGCCGCGCGACAGGTTGTCGACGAGCGCCCAGTCCTCGGCGATGCGGATCGGATGATGCAGCGTCGCCACGCACGACCCGGCGCGGATGCCGACGTTCTTCGTGATCGCCGCGATCGCCGCACTGGCGACAGCCGGGTTCGGGTAGAGGCCGCCGAAGGCGTGGAAGTGGCGCTCGGGCGTCCACACGGCCTCGAAGCCGTGTTGGTCGGCGAAGCGCGCGCCCTCGACGAGCAAGCGATACTTGTCCTCGGCGTGTTCGCCTTCGTCGCTCGCGAAGTAGAACAGGCTGAACGTGATCGAGCGCGCCTGCACGCGCGGCTTCGCCGGCGCCGCGGACGTCGTGGCACCTTCGCCGGTGTGCACGACGACCGTGAAGCCACGGCACGACGTCCACCAGAGCTCGAGCACCGAGATGTCGAACGACAAGCTGGTCACGGCGAGCCAGACGCCCGGCTCGGTGCCGAGCACACGGTCCATGCCGGCGAAGAAGTTCGTGACGTTGCGATGGCGCACCATCACACCCTTGGGGCGTCCGGTCGAACCCGACGTGTAGATCACGTACGCGAGGTGGTCGCCAGCGACGATGTCGTCGAGCAACACGTCGGCCGCAGCGATGGCATCGGCGTCGGCGTCGAGGTCGATGCGAGGGCACGCAGCCGTCGGTGCTGCCGCGAGACTCGCCTGGTCGACGACGAGGGCTGCGAGTTCCGCATCCCCCGCCATGAACTGGAGCCGCTCGCGCGGATAGGACGGATCGAGCGGCACGTAGCAAGCGCCACAGCGCAGCGTCGCCAGCGCAGCCGTCACCATGCCAAATCCGCGCTGCGTGCAGATGCCGACACGGTCGCCCTTGCCAACGCCACGGCCGCGCAACCAACCAGCCAGCCGCTCGACGTCGTGATGCAACTCGGCATAGGTGAGCGCTTCGTCGTGGCAGCGCAGTGCGGTGTGGTCCGGTGTGCGCCGTGCACGCTCGGCGAACTGGCGGTGCACACAGGCCTCGGTCGGGGCCGGCGCATCCGTCGCATTCCAGGTGCGCAGCACCAGCTGCAGTTCGGCCTCGTCGAGGGTAGGCACCGCCGCGAGCGGGGTCGTCGCCGCG
>JAYUCN010000268.1:0-5321 GCA_043740335.1 Planctomycetota bacterium | reverse complement strand
TCGGTGAGTACCAGAAGGTCTACGCGGAAGACGCGACGCATCGGTTTGCGGCGAAGCTGGGCATCACGTTCTCGGCCGAAAGCGGCGACGGGGAGCTGCTGGAGGATCTCTTCGAATGGCTCGCTGCCGCGGAGACCGACATGACGTTGTTCTTCAGGGGGCTGTCGCGGGTCGTACTCGATGCGGCCCCGACGGAACTACCCTCTGTCGTACGCACGGCGTTCTATGGACCGGTCGCCGAAGCCCACGTCGCCGCGGGCCTTGCCTGGCTGCAGCGTTGGTGGCAGCGCGTTCGCGCAGAGCCGCGTTCCTCCTCCGACATCGCGTCCGCCATGGATGCCGTGAACCCGAAGTTCGTGCTCCGCAACTGGCTCGCCCAGGAAGCGATCGACGCCGCGCACGCCGACGATCTGAGCAAAGTCCAGCGTCTGCTCACGGTCATGGAACGACCGTTCGACGAGCAGCCCGGCAACGACGACCTCGCGCAGAAGCGACCAGAATGGGCGCGCAGCAAGCCGGGGTGCTCGGCGCTGTCATGCAGTTCGTGACCGGACGCGCGGAACGTCCCTCGCTCAACGGCTGGCTTCGCTCTGCGCGCGCAACACCTCCGTGGTCGGGGCCTCATTCAATCCAAGGCCATGTCGAAACCCTGGAAGGCTCATGTTTGCTGGGCTTGACGGCACCGGTCATTTTGTATCCGCGACCGTTTCCAGGCTCGCGCCGTCACGAACCGCCGTAATGCAGCGGCAGCAATCGCGCGCCATCGGGACCGAGGCTGACGACCCACATCCCGTCGAACTCGTCGTCGCCGATCGTCACCGGTTCGCCGATGCCGAGCGCCTTCAGGATCGCCGGCACCGTGTTCGAGTGACCGCAGACGAGCACGGTCTCGCCGAGATGGTCCTTCTGCAGTCGCGCGACGAGTCCCTTCGCATCCGCTCCCGGCAACGCCACGGCCTGGATCTTCTGGTCGCGGCACAGCGGCGCCACCGTCGCCGCCGCGCGCCGGAATGGACTCGTGTAGCACGCCCGCACCGGCAATGAACGCAGCGCCTTCGCCAACGCCTCGGCGCGAGCGCGACCAACCTCGGTCAGTTCGGGATCGTCGCCTTCCGTCATCTTCTCGGCATGGCGCACCACGACGACCGTCGTCACCGCCGGCACCTTGCCTTCACCGAACGCACGGATGCGATCCGCGACGCCGCGCAGCAGATCGTTCGGCACCGGCACCGTGAGGTTGTACTGACGCACCACCCAGCGCCCCGCGCGCAGCTCGAGCACACCGGAACCGCGGCACTCGCCGTAGCCTTCGTTGTCGAGCACTTCGTCGAACCACGCGAGCGCGCCGCCCAAAGCGACGGTCACCCAACGCCGCATCGGCACATAGGTCCACGCCGGACCCCGCTTGAAGTACGGCATCGCGAAGGCGCGGAACTGAGCCCCCGTCCAGCGCTCCGTCGCGTCGGTGCCGAGGAACACCGCATCATCGGGAAAGATCGCGAAGTAACGATCCTCGTCGCCCTTCGCCGCCGCGTCATGAAAGTCGTCGAGCGTGCGCGCGACATCCCCAGCAACACCGGTCTCCGCGCGCATCGCATGCAGCGCCATGAAGTGCTCGCGCAGCTCCGCCGGGCTCCGCGCGTCGAGCACCTGCACGCGCCGTTCGCGCAGACGCAGCAACGGTGCCACGTCTTCGCGCCCAGCCCCGCCCCAGACCGTCACCGTCTGGAACTCGTGCCGGTGCTCCATCGCGACCGCCACCGCGCGCTTGCCGCCGGCCCCACCACCCGCCGCGTGCATGCCGCCCTGGTCGATGCGGAACATCTGGCGCAGGTGCGTGAGCAGTGCTGTGAGCTGCGCGCGCTCCGCCGACGCCGGGCTCACGACGACGAAGCCACCGCGGGCGATCTCCCCACCAGGTTCCTTGATCGCAGCCGCAGCCGCCGCGATGTCCAATGCACCATCGGACAGCAGGAGCAGCAGCGGATACCGCTGCTCAGTCGAGTAGCCCGCGGGCAACTGCACGACGTATCGCAGCGGTTCCGCCGCGCCGGGCACAGCGACCTGTTCCGTCGTCGGTGCCGGCAAAGACTGCGGCGCGGCGGCGAGCGGTGCGGCGACCAGCACGGCGAAGACCGAAGACGACATCCAGCGGCACTTCATGCCCGCGCAGGTCTACCGGTTCGTGACGGCCCCGACCAGCGCAGCGTGCAGGACTCGACTGCCGCCGCCGCAGGGCAGTCGCCCGTGCACCTTCGCTTGTTCGAGACCTGGCATCAGTCACTTCCTGTTCTTGGTGGTCGCCGCCCGACGCCTGGCCGTAGGCCTGTTGGCGAGTCCGAAGCGGGCCTCGCCCCTAACGCAATCGAAAGACCTCGTAGCGTTCATCGCCGCGGAAGCGGCTGGGCCGCGCCGGCAGGCTCGCCAGATGCTGGGTCGAGGCGCGAAACTCCTCGAGCTGCGGAGCACTCCAGCGGAACCGATGGCCGTAGCCATGTTTCACGTCGCCGCTGGCTGGTTCGAGCTGCACCGGCTGCCCGATCACCAGCAGCACCGGGGCATCCTGTTCGCGCTGCACCTTGCGCGCCGCAGCGAGCAATTCACCGAGGTCGAGCTCCCGCCGATTGTCGATCGTCCAGGACACGCGCCGACCGAACCTGCCCTCGCGCGCGATGAAGATCCGGTTGTCCCGATAGAACGGCATGGCATCGAGGTAGTAGTCAGGTTCGCCGATCAGCACGGCAAAGGCGAGGTCGTCGCGTTCCAGCAAGCGAGCCAGCTCGGGTGCCGAGCTCCTGCTGTACTCGACCTCGGTCTTGAGATCGAGCAGGCCGCGGTAGCCCTGGAAGAGCAGGAGCGGCGGCCAGACCCCGAACAACAGCACTCGCCACGCGTTGCGCGGCAACGCCGGCCCTGTCACGGCAGCCTCGCTGCGCCCGGCGCGGATCCAGGTAACAGCGACCAGGAAGGCGAACAGCATGCCCAGATGGTGCGGTCCCGGCCCGTAGATCCTCTGCATGAACCACGCCGCAGCGGCAAACACTGCCAGCACTGCCGCTGCGAGATGCGGCATGCTCAGCGTCGCCAACGCGGTGAGCAGCACCACGCCCCAGGCCAGCGGCGCCAGCCAGCCGAACAGTGAGGTCGTGGTCGCGCCGAATCCGCGCAGCGCGTCGAAGGCGGTGCCCCAGAGGTCGCCGAACTTGCCGCGGACCGACGGCACCAGTTTCGACGCCGAAGTCGGCAACATGGTCCACACGCTCAACGCGATACCGGCACCGATCACGAGCAGCACGATCGAGAGCAACCGCGTCGGCACCTTGCTGCGGACGGCTTCGACCACGAGGAACAGCCCGAGACCGCAGGCCATCATCGTGCCGTAGACATTGGTGTTCGCGAGCAGCGCCAGCGCAATCGCCGCCAGGACCGGCCGGGGTGCCGCCCTGCTGACCAGAGCACAGAACACGAAGAGCAGCAGCACGCAGATGCCATAGTTGCGGCACAACACCGAGCACTCGAACAGCGGCACCCATCCGAACAGGAAGGTGACGCGCCACCAGGTCGGCAGCGGTGCCCCGAAGAACAGCAGCGCGGAAGCACCAATGCCGATCGCGGGGGCGACGATCTGCAGCACCATGGGCGTGCCAGCGATGCCATGCGCGAGCCGCAACAGCAGATGCCAGAGCCCCGGATGGCCTTCGTTCTCCAGGGTGGCGACGAGTCCGAACCAGCTGCCGGGCTCCAGCGCCAGGGTCAGAGCGCGAGCCTCGTCACGCCAGACCTCATGATGTGCCGCCCCGACGAGCACCAGTGTCACGAAGGCGCCAAACACCAGCGCCGACAACGACCGCCGCACAATCGGCGGGCAGCCCGCCCGGTCGAGCAGCCACGCGGCAACCGTGCGCAGCGGCTGCAACCATCGGATCGGTCCCGTGGACATGACGATCGATTGTCCTGCCCATCATGGACCGCAGATGGGAAAAAAGGTCGGCGCCACGCGGGGTACCTCCGGCAGGCTGACCCTGAAGGATGCTAGCACCGCAGTTTCATCCTCGCGATCACCAGCTTGCCCGGACCGCGCTCACGATCAGGACTGCTGCCGAAGTCCAAGGTGTCCGTGCGCTCACGCCCCGCGACCAGAGCCGCGGCAAGTTGCGCCGCATCGGCTGCGCGCAAGGGGTGGGCTGCCAACACCGCCGTGCCCGGGCCACGACCGCGCCGATGTCGATCGTCGTGTTCCAGGCGGACTCCAGATGAGCGAGTGACTCGGCAGCGGCCGACCGCGGCGCTTCCTCGAGATCGCCGGTGCGAGTCCCCCGCCACAGGGCGCTCGCCACCTCGATCAACGGAGCCGCAGCAGCGCCTTCGCCTTGTCGTCGAGTGCCGGCGCTTCGGCAAGACCGAGCTTCTGGAAGTCGGCGCGGAACGTCATCACCGACTCCTCCTTGGCCGGCTTCTTCACGGGCAGTCCCTTCTTCCACGCCGGCTTGCCGTCAGCCGCAGCACCCTCCTTCTTCTCGTTCTTCTCGTCCTTCTCGTCGTCGCCTTCCTCCTCGTCACCACGACCACCACGAGCGGCCCCACCGGCGACCTGGATGGCCACGTTCCCCATCATCGGGTTCTTTTCGTAGACCTTCGCCGCGAGACGCAGCACGTCGCCGTTCTCGGCGTCGACGAACAACGCGAGGTGCACCGTGTAGTCGGGCTGCGGCATGTTCCCGCCCATGCCGCCGATCATGAACATGCCACCACCGCCACCGACACCAGGTACTGCACCACTGTCGGCGAACTCCGCCGCGATCTCGTCCTCCAGGCTCAGCGAAAGGACCGCGACCTTCTTGCCCGCGACCTCACCGGCCTCGACGTGCACGACCTTGCGCGCTTCGCCGGACAACTCGCGCAGGATCGTGAACAGCAGGTTCGGATCCAGCGTGAACGGTGCCACCTGTCCCGAGCCGAGCCTGGTGCCGCGCAGCTTCCACGCATCGCCGACCTTGGCGACCATGCGGCCACCACTGCGCATGTAGTGGTCGCCGTCGACCTCGCCCCAGACGAGACCCTGGTTCCAACCGCCCTCGACCTGCTTCTCCTCCTTGCCGAACGGCAGACCGGCACCGCGCAGCATGGCGCTGTCCTGGCCCTCGGTCGTCTTGAAGGTGCCGCGGCCGACCGCGAACATCTTCTCGATGGCCTTGTCGACGAGCTGCGTCGCAGCGGGCGTGCCCGCGGCCGGCAGCGCAGCGGCTTCGGCCGGCGCCGGATCCTGGGCGAAGAGCGGAAGGGTGGACGAGAGCAACAGGACGAGGACCGTTCGCATTGGG
>JAYUCN010000267.1:0-5321 GCA_043740335.1 Planctomycetota bacterium | reverse complement strand
GATGTCGGGCGGGGCCGCGTCGATCGCCGCCTTCAGGTCCTCCGGTTCGCGGAAGATCTGCAACGACGGCAGCTCGACAGCCTTCAGGAACGCCAGCGTGTACGTAGCGAGGTTGCCGATGCCGAGCGGATAGACGTCGGAGCTGCGCGTCAACTGGTTGTGGCCGAGATCGGCGAGGTAGATGCGCATGCGAGCCCGTCGGGGCGTGAAGGACGAGGTGGCCGCCCGTCAGGGAGTGGAGCTTACCTCAGACTCGCCTTACCGTGAGCCCCGCGCAACCGATCGCGGAGCGTCGTCCGACGGGGGACCGCGCGCCTTGCCCTGAACCAATGCCCCCACCTGACCGCACCGTGCACTGCACCGACGGCGTGCAGTGGTTGCGCAACCATCCGCTCGCGGATGGCCACGCCATCGTCACGTCGCTGCCCGACCGTTCCGAACAGAAGCGCATGACCTTCGCGCAGTGGCAGGACTGGTTCATCGCCACCGCGGAACTCGTCGTGCGCGCCGTTCCGGAACGCTCGGCGGCGATCTTCTTCCAGACCGACGTGAAGCAGGACGGCGCCTGGGTCGACAAAGGCTACCTCGTGCAACGTGGCGCCTTCGCCGCCGACGCTCGCCTGCTCTGGCACAAGATCGTCTGCCGCGCCCCCGCCGGCACCGCCACCTTCGGCCGGCCCGGCTACGCGCACCTGCTCTGCGTCGCGCACGCTCTCACCGACGATGCCGGACGCGCGACCGCCGACGTGCTGCCGCAGCTCGGCGCCATGACCTGGCCACGTGCGATGGGTCTCGAGGCCGCGCACGCGGCGGTGCTGTGGCTGCGCGACCACGCGGGTGCCCGCTGCATCGTCGATCCGTTCTGCGGTGTGGGAACCGTACTCGCGGTCGCCAACCACCACGGGCTCGACGCCATCGGCGTGGAGATCGCCGAGCGCCGCGCCGAGAAGGCCCGCGCCCTGGTGCTCCGAGCCCCCGAGCCCTGAACGGCATCACTCGTAGCGCAGCGCCTCGATCGGATCGAGCTGCGCCGCCTTCCACGCGGGCCACAGACCGAAGAACAGTCCGACACTCGCCGAGCCCACGAACGCGAACACGCGCGCCCACACCGGCGTCGCCGCCGTGAGTTCCGGCAGCGCCATGCCGACGAGCGCCAGCAATCCCTCCGCGACCACGAGCCCAGCGACCCCGCCGATCGCACACAGCACCATCGCCTCGACCAGGAACTGACCCATGATGTCGCGACGCCGCGCCCCCACCGCCTTGCGCAGCCCGATCTCGCGCGTGCGCTCCTTCACCGACACCAGCATGATGTTCATGACGCCCACACCGCCGACCATGAACCCCACGGTCGACAACAGGAACATCACGGCGAGCGTCGCGAAGACGATGTCGTCGAACGACTTGATCAGCGTGTCGGCGGTGCCGATCTCGAAGTTGTTGTCCTCGTTCCAACGCACCTTGCGCTGCCGCCGCAGCACCTCGGCGATCTCGTTGATTGCCGGCTCGAGCTTGCCGCTCACGGCGCGCACGGCGAGGAAGTGGTCGTCCGAGCCCGGATAGAAGCGCAGGATCGTCCAGTACGGCGCGAGGAAGAGCGTGTCCTCCTCGTTCTGCGAACCGAACGGCCCCTCGCGCCGCTTCTCGCACGTGCCGACCACCGTGTACTTGTGGCCGTCGAGCAGGATCTCCTTGCCGACGCCGCCGCCTTGCGGGAACAGCGCTTGCGCCGAGGCGTGCCCGAGCACGACGACCGGGACGCGGTGCTGGTTCTCCTGCTCGGTGAAGAAGCGGCCTTCGGCGAGCACGCGGTTACTGACGTCGACGTTGTCGGGGAACACGCCGCGCAGACGCGGCGAATCCACTTCCTCACCGCGATAGCTCGCGCGCGACAGGAAGTTCGATGCCTGGATGCCGGGCGACACGATCTCGACGGACGGGCACTGGTCGCGGATCGCCCACGCGTCCTGCAGGCGCAGCGGTTTGCGCATGCGCATCTCGCGCGACAGTGGCCCGAGGTTCATGAACGGCAGCCGGTAGATGTAGATGTTGTTGGTGCCGAACTGCTGGACCTGGTCGACGACCGATTGGCGGAAGCCGTTGAGCACGGACGCGACCGTGACCACGAGCAGCACGCCGATGAAGATGCCGAGCACCGTCAGGAATGAACGGAACCGGTGCGCCACGAGCGTGTCGAGCGCGAGGCGCACGTTCTCGACGATCTTCTCGAACCAGGCGCGCATGTCACTCCGAGCGCAGGGCCTCGATGGGATCGAGGCGGGCCGCGCGGCGCGCGGGATGGATGCCGAAGAAGATGCCGATGCACGTGCAGATGACGAACGCGGTCGCCGGCGCCCAGGCCGGGAACGCGGCCGGCAGCGGCGTGTAGGTGGCGAGCAGCGTCGACGCCCCGAACGCGAGCAAGACGCCGATGGCGCCGCCGAGGCACGACAGCAGCACGGCCTCGATGAGGAACTGCTGCACGATGTCGCGCTGCCGCGCGCCGACGGCCTTGCGCACGCCGATCTCGCGCGTCCGTTCGACGACCGAGACCAGCATGATGTTCATGATGACGATGCCGCCGACGACGAGCGAGATGCCGACCACGAACAGCGCGATGCTGAAGATCGTCTGCGTGAGGTTGCGCCAGAGGTCGTTGATGCCTTCCGCAGTGAGGATGCCGAAGTCGTCGGGATCGGCGGGCCGCACGTGGTGCCGCGCTCGCAGCACCGCGCGCACCTCGTCCATGGTCTCGCTCATGTGCTCGCTGTCCGCCGCCTTGACGCTGATGTTGATCGAGCGCGTGGTGCCGAACAGCTTGCGATGCAGGCTGAACGGGATCTTGACGAAGTTGTCCTGCGAGAAGCCGAGGAACGAGCCTTTCTTCACCGCGACGCCGACGACCTGCAGCGCCTGCCCCTTCACCCTCAGCTCCTTGCCGATCGGGTCGACGTTGGGGAACAGGCGATCGACGACGTCGTGGCCGAGGAACGCGACGGGCGCCGCGCGGTCTTCCTCGTGCTGCTGCAGCACGCGCCCCTGCTCGACATCGTAAGGCTCGATCTCGAGGATGCCGGGCGTGATGCCGCCGATGTCGGTGTCGTGGATCTCGTGCTGGCCTCGCTTCAGATCGACCGTGCCGTGCACCTCCCACGCGACCTGCTCGGCCGACGCGCAGCGGTCGGCGATCACGTGCGCGTCGACCGGCTTGAGCTTCCGGTTACGGCGTACGGCGTCGAGGAACTCCTGCCGGTTGGTGATGAGCGCGAAGCGCTGCACCGTGAACACGCCCTTGCCGAGGTTGCTCAGTTTGTCGGAGACGTAGAGGTTGAGGCCGTGGATGACGGCGGCCGTGGCGATGATCGAGGCGATGCCGATGATGACGCCGAGCAGCGTCAGGAACGAACGCAGGCGGTTGGCCCAGATCGACTCCAGCGCCAGGCGGGTCGACTCGACGACGTTCACGGTGTTCCCACCTTCACGCGCGCTTCGTCGCTGGCGATGCGGCCGTCGCGGATCGTGACGACCCGGTGCGCGAGATCGGCGATGTCGCGTTCGTGCGTGACGACGACGATCGTGTGGCCCTGCCGATGCAGCGCGTCGAACACGAGCATGATCTCGTGCGAGGTGGCGCTGTCGAGGTTGCCGGTCGGTTCGTCGGCGAGCAGCAAGGCCGGGTTGGTGACGAGCGCGCGCGCGATGCTGACGCGCTGGCGCTGACCGCCCGACAGTTCGTTCGGCCGATGGTCCATGCGGTCGGCAAGGTCGACCTGCTGGAGCGCTTCGCGCGCGCGGCGCTTGCGTTCGGCGGGCGGCACCGAACCGTAGATGAGCGGCAGTTCGACGTTGCGCAGCGCCGACGCGCGCGGCAGCAGGTTGAAGGTCTGGAAGACGAAGCCGATCTCGCGGTTGCGGATGCGCGCGAGTTCGTGTTCGGCGAGCTGCGCCACGGGGTGGCCGTTGAGCGAGTACTGACCCGAGGTCGGCGTGTCGAGGCAGCCGATGAGGTTCATGAGCGTCGACTTGCCCGACCCCGACGGCCCCATGATCGCGACGTACTCGCCGCGGTGGATCACGAGGTCGATGCCGCGCAGCGCGTGCACGGTCGAAGAGCCCATCGCGAAGGAGCGCGTGAGGCCTGCGGCCCGGATCACTTCGTCGGTGGCGGCGTGCATGACGGTCTCTTGGTTCACCGGCGCTTCCGCACGATGCGCTGGCCGAGCTCGCTCTGCCGCTTCTCGTCGATGGCGATGTGGTCCCACTCCTTCAAGGCGCGCAAGGCCTGGTAGGGACCGCTGACGACCTCGTCGCCCGGCTGCAGGCCGTCGAGCACTTCGATGTCCATCTCGCCCGTGATGCCGGTCTTGACGGGGCGAAACCGCGCGCGGCCGTCGCGCAGCAGGAACACGCCTTCGAGTTCCTTCCGGTTCTGCCGCTGGGCGGCCGTGAGCGGAGCCGGCTCCGCGTTGCCTTTGGGCTCGGGCGGTGGCACGTAGCGCCCCTCGGCGTCGACCTCGACCTCGCGCGCGGTGAGCGCCTGCAGCGGCACGACGAGGCAGTCGCTGCGCACCGCCGTGACGATGTCGGCGGTCGCCGTGAAGCCGGGTCGCAGCGACGGCGGCGGCGAAGCGAGGCGCACGACGACCTTGAAGTCCTTGCCCTCCTGGTTCTGGTTGTTGCCGGAGTTCGTGGTCTGGATCGGGCTCTGGCCGATCTCGGTGACGACGCCCGAGAACTTCATGTCGCGCATCGCATCGGTTTCGACCTCGGCCACGGCCCCGAGTGCCACGTGCACGATGTCCGCCTCGTCGACCTTGATCTCCGCTTCGATGACCGACATGTCGGCGATCGTCATGAGCGTGGAGATCGGGTTGCTCTGGATGCCCGGCACGGCGCGCTCGCCCTTCTCGACGTTGAGCTTCGTGATGAGCCCCGACAGCGGTGCTTTGATGACGGTCTTGCCGACCATGTCGGTCGCGCGCGCGAGCCCGGCCTTGGCCGCCTCGACGCGAGCGCAGGCCGCATCCTTGCCGGCCTTCGCCGCGTCGACGCGCGTGGCGACGGCGCGCAGGTTGGCCTCGGCCTGTTCGATGCGGGCCTGGTTCCACTGAAAACGCTGCTGCGCGAGGCCGGCTTCGGCGGTCGCGACCTCGAATGCCTCGCTGCCGATGAGGTTTGACTGGAACATCTCCTCCTTGCGATGGAACGACTGCTCGGCGCGGTCGCGCGAGATCTTCGCCTGCGCGAACTCGAGCTTCGTGCCGGCGAGCGCCGTGCGTTCGCCCGCGAGGTTGGCCTCCGCGGTCGCGACGCCGACCTCG
>JAYUCN010000266.1:0-2170 GCA_043740335.1 Planctomycetota bacterium | reverse complement strand
AGATCACGTCGATGTGCACGGCCGACGCCGCCTTCCTGCCGGTGAGCAGCTACTTCCGCGAACGCATCAGCGATCCGTTGCTGGCGTCGGTGATGTGGTCCGGGTTTGCGGGCGGGCAGTCCGACCGCGTCGTCGACGAACGCATCGTCGAGGCCGTCTGCCACGGCGATCGTCTGCACGTCATGCGGCTCGATCGCACGGGCCGCCACGAACGGGAGATCGATTGGGCGACGGGAGCGACGTTCCCGCTGCTGGCGCGCACGTTGGCGCGCCACTCCGGTGCGGCCGTGGCCGCGGCGACGACGTTCGATCCGGCGGTCGAAGAGCTGGTGCCACGCAGTTTCGCTGGCGCCCGGCTGCGCCGTGTGACCCTGGATGGCAAGGTCGTGCAGGTCACCGAACTCGCCGAGACGACGGCCGCGGGTCGCAACAGCGAATGGCTGGACGCGAGCCTGCACACGGTGCGTCGCGAACTGGCGGGGCCAGCACTCGTGGCCGTGCTCAGCAGCTGCGAGAGCGCTCGCCGCGCGGTGGGTGGCTCTTCGATCGCGAGTGCGGTCGTCAGCGAAGCCGGTGGCGAGTTCGGGCTCTGGGTTCCGAACCCGGCGTGGCAGGTACGCGAGGGTCTGCCGGCGGGTCAGGTGGCGCTCGCCTGCGATGCGCATGGCGCCAGCATCGCGCTCACGCGACTCGATCACCTCGAGCCGGGGAGCTCGCTCGATGCCGCTGCCGACGCCGTGGCGAACTGGTTCGCACTGCTCTATCCCGATCTGCGGCTCCTTGGCCGCGAGTCGGTCGTCATCCGGGACCGCAAGGCGGTGCAGCTGCTGGCAGAAAGCCACTCGGCGAAGGCCGGGCTGCGCGCCACGGTCGATGTGATTCCGAACCACGGGCAGTTCCTGGTGCTCGTGTGCAAGGCGCCGACGGCGGCGTGGGACGAACTGGCACCGGACTTCGTGTTCCTGCGGCGTTCGCTCGAGTTGTCGCCGCAGGCGCTGGCGCCGACGCTGCAGGGGCCGCTGGCGCGCACGAAGCCGGCACCGGGAACGGCGAGGACGCCGGCGAAGAGCGCGGGGAGCACCGCGGCGAAGTTGAGCGGCAAAGTCCCGATCGTGCGCGTGCCCAGCCGCGGCTGAGAGTTCCGCCCCGCAGTGCGTCGCTGTCCCAGTTGACGATGCGGATCCTCAGCGCATGCTTGGCACGTGCGGATCACGCTGAACATCGACGATGACTTGATGGCGGCGGCGCTGCGGTCAGCGCGCATCAAGTCCAGGACACGTGTCATCGAGTTCGCCTTGCGCGTGCTGATCGAGTCGGCTGCCCGGCAACGGATCGAGGCGATGCACGGTGCTTGCGCGAGCGATCGCGATCAACACCTGCCCCAGCTCGTGTGCATGGCAGGCCGTGGTCAGCGGTGCGCTGCAGGAAGTCCTTCAGCGCACGAAGACGGTTCGCACGACGCGCACTGCCCATCTGGCGAACTTGGTGAAGACGGTCTTGATCGCTTCGACTACGCCCTCGTCACAGCGGTGAGGAATGGTGGAGTTCGCCCGTTCGTTGGCGGTCGGCGGGCGAGCGGCTCGTTCGAGCACGCTCAGTTGCCAAAACCGATCGTGATCTGCGTGCCGTTGCTCGAGGACACGCCCAACGTCGTCGTGGGCGTGAAGGACACTCCCTGTGAGGACAGCACGATGCCGACGAGGCCGACGGTGGTCGGGATCGACAGCACATAGCTACCGACGCCGCCGATCACGATTCCGATCTGGTACAGGCTCAGATTCAGGTTCGTCAGGCCATTGCAGCCGGCCATGCCGATGGGAGCCAACGGGATACCCGGGGCGGGAATCACCGTGTCACCGAAGCCGACGAAGGCCAGGAAGGGGTACGCATTCGACACGTCGAGATGGAAATTGGGGTTGCCCAGCGACGGCAGGCCGAAGGCCGCGAGCCCGAGCGAGGCGCAACCAGTGCCGTAGTTCGACACCGCGGCGCAGTTCGCCGGTGCGCCGAGCAGGGCGTAGGTCCAGCCGGTCGGCGAGGTCGGGGAGTTCTCCGTCAACAGCAAGCTGTTGCTAGCCATGTCGAACGTCGCCGGGAGCGTCCAGCTCTCGAACACCGAGTTGTTGGCATTGGCCCCGCCCGCCGACAAGTCGCTGGCGGCCGGCAGTGC
>JAYUCN010000265.1:0-5337 GCA_043740335.1 Planctomycetota bacterium | reverse complement strand
TCACCCGCCGGAACCACGGTTCCAGTCGGCGGTCCCACCATGACAGCGGTCGCAGCGTGATGTGGCCGGGATACTGGAACTCGCACAGGGCGATGTGAGCGATGACGCGCTGCACGCCCAGACGTGCGAACTCGCTGACCATGGCGCCGACACGCTGCTCGGGAATGTGTTCGAACACGTCGAGCGCGAGCAGGGTGTCGAATCCGTCCTCGGGTCCGAACGGGATCGCGTCGACGCTGCCCTGGCGCAGGAACGGGGCCACGTCCGGGTAGGCGATCTGCGCCAGGTCGTCACAGAGGTCGAAGCCGTGCGCCTCAATGCCGCGAGCGCGCAGTTGCCGCACCACCTCGCCGGCCGAGCAGCCGGCGTCGAGCACTTTCTTCGGCGCACAGAGTCGCACGACCTGCGCCACGACGTGTTGCTTGAACTGCGCTTCACTCGCCGACTCGAGGGCGTAGTTCATGGTGCGGTGGTAGTCGCCGGCGTAGAGGGCACTCAGTTGCTCTCTGGTCACGTCCGAGAACGCGCTGCGATGGAACGGCAGCAGCAGCGTCGTGATCTGATCGAGCAGGAGCCTGGCCCCTCTGCTCTTCGCATCGCCTTCGTGCACTGTCAGGTGGGGTCGCTGCTGCCGCCAATCGCAGGCCGCCGTGCCGCCGAGTCCAGACACGGTGTCGGTGAACTCGAACACGCAGGTGTCGCCGCTCCAGATGCCGCCGGCAAGACGCAGCGTGCCGCTGCGCCCCGTGGCCCGATCCTCGATGCCGTAGCGGACTTCGAACATGCCGTCCTTGGGCACATCGGCGCGGCGGCGGGCCGCCCTTGAAGGCCGCTGCTCGTCCGCTCCTCGGACGCAGTCCGCGGCGACCCGTCGACATCCTGCCGGTGGTGCGGCACGATCCTGGCTTCTGCCGCACTCCCGCATGCCCCATTCGCTGTCTCCCGTCGAGTTCCGTGTGCCACCCGTCGACGCGGTGGCGCTCGAGACGCGCGCCGCCGATCTGGCGACGCGCTCGATCAAGAAGCAGGCGAAGGTGCAGGGTCTGAAGCTCTGCATCGCGATGATGGACCTCACCACGCTCGAGGGCATGGACTCGCCGGGCAAGGTGCGGCAGCTCTGCGAGAAGGCGAAGCGCCCGTTGCCGAGTCGCGCCGACGTGCCGTCGTGCGCGGCCATCTGCGTTTATCCCGACCTCGTCGAGATCGCGGTCGAGGCACTGCGCTCCAGCACCGTGCAGGTGGCCGCCGTCGCGACGGGGTTCCCTTCGGGTCGCACCGACCGCGCGACGAAGTTGCGCGAAGTCGAGCTCGCGGTCGCGGCCGGGGCCAACGAGATCGACATGGTCATCGACCGCGGTGCGTTCCTCGCGGGCCGCTACGGCCAGGTCTACGACGAGATCTGCGCCGTCAAGGAAGCTTGCGGCACCGCGCGCCTCAAGGTCATCCTCGAGACCGGCGAGCTCAAGACCTACGACAACATCCGCCGCGCGTGTCGCATCGCGCTGCTCGCGGGCGGCGACTTCCTGAAGACCAGCACGGGCAAGGTGACGCCAGCGAGCACGCTGCCCGTGGTGCTGCTCATGCTCGAAGCCGTGCGCGACCACTACCTCGAGACGGGACGTCAGGTCGGCGTCAAGGCCGCTGGCGGTATCCGCACGGGCAAGGACGCGCTGCGCTACCTCGTGCTCGTGGCCGAGACGGCGGGGGATCTCTGGCTGTCGCCGCACTGGTTCCGCTTCGGCGCGAGCTCGCTGCTCAACGACGTGCTCATGCAGCTCGAGAAGGAACGCACGGGCCGCTACCAGCGGCCGACCGACTTCAGCGCGGACTAGGCCCAGGCTCGAACAGGCTCGGAGAACGAACATGGCGAAGAACGGCGAGAAGACGAAGACGACCGACGCGCCGGCAGCACCAGCCGAGCTGAAGTTCGGCACAGTGTGGAACTACGCACCCGCACCCGAGAGCACCGACCACTTCACGATCGCGCCGCGTCACGAGCTGTTCGTCGGCGGCGAGTGGAAGAAGCCGAAGGCAGGCGAGTACTTCGCGACGATCGATCCGGCCACCGAGAAGGTGCTCAGTGAAGTCGCGCACGCGGGTGAGCCCGACGTCGACGCCGCGGTCAAGGCGGCACAGAAGGCGTTCCCGGCGTGGAGGGCCCTGTCCGGCGAAGATCGTTCGCGCTACCTGTTCCGCATCGCGCGCATCCTGCTCGAACGCGCGCGCGAGTTCGCCTGCCTGGAGACGCTCGACAATGGCAAGCCGATCAAGGAGACGCGCGACGTCGACATTCCGCTCGCAGCGCAGCACTTCTTCTACCACGCCGGTTGGGCCGACAAGCTCGAGCTGCTGTTCCCCGGTCAGGGGTTTGGGGGTCAGCGTCCCGAACCGCTCGGCGTGATCGGTCAGGTGATCCCGTGGAACTTCCCGCTGCTCATGGCGGCGTGGAAGATCGCGCCAGCACTCGCGGCCGGCAACACGGTCGTGCTCAAGCCCGCCGAGACCTCGCCGCTGACCGCGCTGCGCCTCTGCGAAGTGTTCCAGCAGGCGGGCCTGCCGCCCGGCGTCGTCAACATCATCACGGGCGATGGCAGGACCGGTGCTCTGCTCGTGCGTCATCCGGGCCTCCAGAAGGTCGCGTTCACGGGCAGCACGGAAGTCGGCAAGGAGATCCAGCGCGCCGTCGCGGGGCGCGGCATCGAGCTCACGCTCGAACTTGGCGGCAAGGCGGCGCACCTCGTGTTCGAGGATGCGGCGCTCGATCAGGCCGTCGAAGGCGTCGTGCGCGGCATCTTCTTCAACCAGGGCCACGTCTGCTGCGCGGGTTCCCGCCTGCTCGTGCAGGAGAGCGTGCACGACCTGGTCATCGACAAGCTGCAGCGCCGCATGAACCGCATCCGCGTCGGCAGTCCGATGGACAAGAACACCGACATGGGTGCGATCCACAGCAAGGCGCAGCTCGCGCGCATCCACGAACTGGTCGCCGCCGGCGTCGAGGGTGGTGCCGACCTGCACCAGAGCACGTGCGAGTTGCCGCAGAAGGGCTTCTGGTTCCCGCCGTCGATGTTCACGAACGTGGCGATGAGCCACCGCATCGCGCGCGAGGAGATCTTCGGGCCCGTGCTCGCGGTGATGACGTTCCGCACGCCCGAGGAAGCCGTCGAGAAGGCGAACAACACGAGCTACGGTCTGTCGGCCGGCATCTGGACCGACAAGGGCGCGCGCATCCTGTGGCTCGCCGAACGCATGAAGGCCGGCGTGGTCTGGAACAACACGTTCAACCGCTTCGATGCGGCGAGTCCGTTCGGTGGGTTCAAGGAGTCAGGCTTCGGGCGCGAAGGCGGGCGGCAGGGGCTGCGTGCCTACGTGAAGCTGAAGGACTCGTTCTTGCCCGGCTGAACGCCATCACATCACTTCATCCTGCACGTCCATGACCGTTCCCGTTCCGAAGACCTACAAGCTGTTCGTCGGTGGCAAGTTTCCGCGCAGTGAATCGGGGCGTTCGTTCGCGCCGACGAAGAGCCCGGGCCACAACGTCGCGCGCGGCAGCCGGAAGGATCTGCGCGACGCCGTCGTCGCCGCGCGCGCGGGGCTCGCGGCGTGGAGCGGCAGCAGTGCCTACCTGCGTGGGCAGATTCTTTACCGGCTCGCCGAGATGCTCGAGTCGCGTCGCGAAGCGATGATCGCCGAACTGCGCGTTGGCGGTGTGCCGGCCGCGGCGGCGAGGAAGGAACTCGATCTCGCGATCTTGCTCACGACCTGGTACGCGGGTCTCTGCGACAAGCTCCAGAGCCTGCTCGGCAGCCAGAACGCCGTGCAGGGTCCGTTCTTCAATTTCTCGACCATCGAACCGACGGGCGTGATCGGCGTGCTTGCTCCAGAGTCGCCGTCTCTCGTCGGGGCGCTCGCGCTCGCGCTGCCGCTGCTCGCTGGCGGCAACAGCGTCGTCGTGCTGCTCAGCGAAGCGGCACCGTGCGCGGGGCTGGCGCTCGGCGAAGCCTGCGCGTCGAGCGATGTGCCGGCGGGTGCGATCAACCTGCTGTCGGGCTTGCGCTCCGAACTCGCGGGCCACTTCGCCGCGCACCGCGACCTCGACGGCCTGCTCGTCGCCGGCAAGCCCGAAGCCGCGCTGACCGTGGCCGCTGCCGACAACTGCAAGCGTGTGCGCTTCTGCGACCTGCCGGCCGCGGCGTGGACGCAGGCCGAGCGGTTGCGTTCGCTGTTGTTCGTCGAGCCGTTCGTCGAACTGAAGACGCTCTGGCATCCCGTCGCGCAATGACCGACGCCGGGACTTTGCCCGGCAGGGATCCCGCCATGGGGTTCCGCACGTCGAAGGGGAAAGGACCATGCACCACCATCCGGCCCGGCTGATCGCGAAGAAGCGCGACGGCGGCGAACTTTCCGCGGAAGAGATCTCTGATCTCGTGCGCGGCGTCGTCGACGGTTCACTCGGCGACGCGCAGCTCGGCGCCTTCCTCATGGCGGTCTGCTGCAACGGCATGACTGCGCCCGAGACGGCGGCGCTCACGCTCGCGATGCGCGATTCGGGGCGTGTGCTGCAGCATGCGCAGATCCAGAAACCCAAGATCGACAAGCACAGCACGGGCGGCGTCGGTGACAAGGTGAGTCTGCTGCTGGCGCCGCTCGTCGCCGCGGCCGGTGTCGCCATTCCGATGGTCAGCGGGCGCGGGCTCGGTCACACGGGTGGCACCATCGACAAGCTCGCGGCGCTGCCGGGCTATCGCACCGACCTGCCGATCGAGCGCTTCCAGAAGGTGGTCGAACAGTGTGGCTACGCGATGGCGGCGCCGAGTGCGGACCTCGCGCCCGCGGACCGGCGCATGTATGCGACGCGCGACATCAGCGGCACCGTCGAGAGCATCCCGCTCATCACGAGTTCGATCCTGTCGAAGAAGCTCGCCGAAGGCATCGATGGGCTTGTCATGGACGTGAAGTGCGGGCGCGCGGCGTTCATGACGCAGCAGCACGATGCGGTGGCGCTCATGGAAGGGCTCGTCGCGACTGGCAAGCAGGCAGGCATCAAGATGGCGGCGCTGCTCACCGACATGGACCATCCGTTGGGTCTGGCGCTCGGCAACGCGCTCGAGATCGCGGAGGTGATCGCGGCGCTCGATGGTGAGTGTCCGGCGGATCTGCGCGAGGTCACGCTCGCGCTCGGCGTCGAGATGCTGCTGCTCGCGGGTCTCGCAAGCGACGCCGAGACCGCCAAGGCGAACCTCGAGCGGCTGTGGGCGGATGGCGTCGTGCGGCAGGTGTTCCGCCACAACCTCGAGCTGCAGGGTGGCGATGTGCGCGTGCTCGAGGATCTGTCCCTGC
>JAYUCN010000264.1:0-2176 GCA_043740335.1 Planctomycetota bacterium | reverse complement strand
GACCGATGCCCGCAAGCCCACGAAATACAGGGCTTCCAGGGTTTCGACTTGGCCTTGGATTGCATCTGCGCGAACGCCGTCTCGCACGCTGCTACGTCGCGCGGCCTCGCCGCCCTTGCGCGAGAACGGCAACTCGCCGACGAGCAGTTCGTAGAGCAGCACGCCGAGCGAGTACACGGCGGTGCGCGTGTCGACGTCCAACCCACCGAGCCCGGCTCGTTCCGGCGGCATGTACTGCGGCGTGCCGATCATCACGCCCTGCTCGGGCGGTGAGTTCATCGCCGATGCATTGGAGTCGGGGTTGCAGCGACTCGAGCAGCGCGGCCGTTGCCGGCTCATGTTTTGGCGAGTCTCTTCGGGTGCTGAGGCCGCAGGTTCAGCGCACCCGGGCCGTGGTAGAGCACGACGGCGATGACGGGCGTCGGTGGCGACGAACGCCTGCGTCGCGGCCCATGCGCGAGATGCACGCTGTAGCGCACCAATGTTTCGTGCAGGCCAGAGTCCTGGTAGCTGCGGTGTTCGATGCCCAGGAACAGGCGTGCCTTCGTGATGCGCAGCCGCACTTCGTAGACAAGATCCGTGACGCCGAGTCGCAGTGGCAGGCCGTGCACCTTCTCGGCGCAGAGGCGCAGGGTAGGCCAATCGATGGCCAGAACGAGGGCGGCCGGTAGACACGACCGCAACCAGGCCGCCGCGTGGCGCGGGTGCCGATGCGTGAAGTGGAACCAGATGTCGTGCGGTGTGCCCATGACTGCCTCGGGATTGGGCATCGCACATTTCGGCGGAAATCCGCGCGGAAGCCGACAACGGTGACGACGCGGTTCCTGATCCCGCAGCGGCCCCACGGACGCCGCGCCCGAAGCTTGCAGCCGCGCACGACCGCCGCCACGCTACGCCCATGCCCGCGTACCGCGCTCCCCGTGGCAAGACGATCACCTGTGCGAACTGGCAGATCGAAGCCGCCTACCGCATGGTCCAGAACAACCTGGACCAGGAAGTGGCCGAGGATCCCGAGCGCCTGATCGTCTACGGCGGCCTGGGCAAGGCGGCGCGCAACCCCGAAGCCTTGCAGGCGATCCTCGCGACCCTTCGCCGCCTGCGCGGAGACCAGACCATGCTCGTGCAGTCGGGCAAGTGCGTCGGCGTCTTCACGACCCACACCGACGCGCCGCGGGTGCTGCTCGCCAACAGCAACCTCGTCGGCGACTGGGCGACGTGGGACGAGTTCCGCCGCCTCGACGCGCTCGGCCTCATCATGTACGGCCAGATGACGGCGGGCTCGTGGATCTACATCGGCAGCCAGGGCATCGTGCAAGGCACCTACGAGACGTTCGTCGCCGCCGGCAAGCGTCACTTCGGCAGTGACCTCGCGGGCCGGCTCGTCGTCACCGCGGGCCTCGGCGGCATGGGCGGCGCGCAGCCGCTCGCCGTGACGATGGCGGGCGGTGTCTGTCTCGCCGCCGACGTCGAACGCTGGCGCATCGAGAAGCGCCTGGCGACGCGCTACCTCGACGAACTCATCGACGATCCGAAGGCCGCGTTGAAGGCGGCGCTGGCGAAGAAGCAGCAGCGCGTGCCGTGGTCGATCGGCGTGCCGTGCAACGCGACCGAACTGCTCGCCGTCGTGCGCGACAGCGGCTGCGTTCCCGATCTCCTCACCGACCAGACCTCGGCGCACGACATGCTCGTCGGCTACGTGCCTGACGGCATGAGCGTGGCAAAGGCGAAGGAACTGCGCGAGCGCGACCCCAAGGCCTACCTCGTCGAGTCTTCGCGTACGGTGGCGAAACACGTCTCGCTCATGCTCGACCTCCAGGAGCGTGGCGCAATCACGTTCGACTACGGCAACAACATCCGCACCGAAGCGCGCGATGCCGGCGTCGCCGAGGCCTTCCGCATCAAGGGCTTCATCCCCGAGTACATCCGCCCGCTGTTTTGCGAAGGGCGCGGCCCGTTCCGCTGGGTGGCGCTGAGCGGCGATCCGCAGGACATCGCGCGCACCGACGCGCTGGCACTCGAACTGTTCGGCAACAACCCGTCGCTGCGCACATGGCTCGAGAAGGCGCAGAAGAAGATCGCGTTCCAGGGCCTGCCCGCGCGCATCCTCTGGCTCGGCTACGGCGAACGCGCGCGCTTCGGCCTCGCCGTCAACGAACTCGTCGCCAACGGCGAACTG
>JAYUCN010000263.1:0-5350 GCA_043740335.1 Planctomycetota bacterium | reverse complement strand
GCGAGGATCAAGCCCGTCATGATGCCGGGCATCGCGCGCGGCAGCACGATGCGGCGGATCGTCTGCCACTTGCTGGCGCCGCACGCATAGCTGCCCTCACGCATCGAACCAGGCACGGCCGCCAGCGCCTCCTCGGTGGAGACGATCACGACCGGCAACGTGAGCAGCGCCAACGTGAGCGACGCCCAGATGAGAGCCCCCTTGCCGAAGGTCGGGCTCGGCAACCGTTCGGGGTAGAACCAGGCGTCGATCGACCCGCCGACGACGTAGCAGAAGAAGCCGAAGCCGAACACGCCGAAGACGATGCTCGGCACGCCGGCGAGATTGTTGACGGCGATGCGCACGGCGCTGATGACGAGACCGGCACGCGCGTACTCGCGCAGGTAGAGCGCGGCGAGCACACCGAACGGCACCACCCCGAGCGACATGAGCAGCGTCATGAGCACCGTGCCGAAGATCGCGGGCCACACCCCGCCCTCGGTGCCATTGCGCGGCTCTTCGCACAAGAACTCGCGCCAGCGCGACAGGTACACGGAAACCTGTTCGCCGAGACCAAGCCGGTTCGCCGGGTAGGCGCGCACGATGTCGGCCAGCGGAATCGCACTCTGCCTGCCGTCGATCGTGCGCAGGAGCAGCGTGTGCCGGGCGTTCTCGCGACCGAGCGCCTCGATGCGCGCCGTGAGTTCCTTGCCCGCAACCTCGCACTCCGCGCGCACGCGATCGTGCTCGGCCAGTGCACGGCGGTGTTCGTTGCTGTTCTCGCCATGGGTCAGCGCCGCCTTGCGTGCGGCCAGACGCGAGTCCTCCTGCCGCTGACTCTGCCGCGCGAGTTCCCCGCCCCGCAACGCCTGCTCTTCGCGGCAGCGGGCCCGCATGACCGTGTGTTCGCGCCCGAACGCGGGGAGCAACTCGCCGGGGGCGGTAACGATGTCGACGCCGTCGACACGCAGCGCGACCGGGAAGCCGTAGAAGCGACCCCAGGACTCGCGTTCGACGACCATCGCCCACTCCGGGCGGCCGCCGGCCGCGACCAGGAACTCGGGAACCCACGTGAAGTGTTCCCCCGTCAGTTCGAAGTTGCCGGTGCGCAGCAGCTGGCGCGGCGAACTGCCGCCGAGTTGCTGCAGGCGCTCGGCGGCGGCACCACGCACCTCGGCGGGCAGGTCTTCGAGGTTCCGCGCAGTCGGGACATAATGATCGCTGCGCGACGGTTCCCCGAGCAGTTGGCGGCCATCGAGCAGGCGCACCTCGACCAGTGGCTCCGGCCAGAACGTGCCGATGCCCTCGCCGAAGACGAGCAGCAAAAGACCGACGATCATGAGCAGGCACACGACGAGCGCGCCGCCGCACAACCAGAGCTGACTCTCGCCGCGCGCGATCTTCGACTGGCCGGCCGGTGACACACGACGCAGTCGCACTGCCGTGGCCGGAGCCGTGGTTCCCTTGGCGGGCAGCGCGCTCACAGTTGCCACGCCCTCCGGCGGAAGCGCTGGCGCACGACCTCGGCAACGGTGTTGAGCACGAACGTCATGGCGAACAGTACCAGCGACGCGAGGTAGAGCACCCGATAGTGGGAACTGTTGCGCACCGCTTCGGGCAGCTCGGTCGCGAGGTTCGCGGACAGCGTGCGGAAGCCGTTGAACGGGTTCAGCTCGAGCACGGCCGTGTTGCCGGCCGCCATGAGCACGATCATCGTCTCGCCAACGGCGCGACCAAGGCCGACCATCACCGCGCTGAACACGCCGCTCATCGCCACCGGCAGGATGATGCGCACCGCGGTCTGCCACGGTGTGGCGCCAGCCCCGAGCGACGCGGCGCGCCAGTGTTCGGGCACGGCCGCCAGCGCGTCCTCGGCGATCGTGTAGACGATCGGAATGACCGCAAAGCCCATGACGAAGCCGACGACCAGCGCGTTGCGCTGCACGTAGGTGGAGACCAGCGATCCGCGCAGGTCGAGACCTGACGTGGTGAGCAACCAGCCGAACAGCGCGGCGAGCAGGACCGCGGCCCCACCGCCGAGCACGAGACGCAGGAACCCACCCGCAGCGTGGCGAGCCAAGGCCCGCGTGCGGCCGATCACCACGGCAGCCGCCAGCGCAGCACACGGCAACAGGGCAAGGAACCAACCGCCGAACGGGGAATCGCCCGACGCTGCCGGCACGACGCCGGGACCGCGCGACAACCAACGCGGGAAGTCGCCGCCGAAGAGCACGTTCTCCAGGCCGCGACCGGCGAGCCAGGCTAGCAGGATGCCGATCGGGATCGAGCACGCGATGCCGAGCAGCCGCTGCCGTTCGACGGCGAGCCGGACCACCTGCGGCTGCGCCTGCACGATCTGTGCTCCGACCAGCCAGGTGATCGGCACCGTGGCGAAGCTCGCGAGGATCGTCACGAGCGAACTCTCGATCAGCGGTGCGAACACGAGCGCGGCCAGGAACCCGAGCACGACGCTCGGCAGGCTGGCCATGAGTTCGATCAGCGGCTTCACGCGCGCGCGGTGGCGCGGGTGCAGGAACTCGCTCGTGTAGATCGCCGCGAGCAGCGCCAGCGGCACACCGAACAAGAGGCAGTAGAGCGTCGCCTTCAGCGTGCCGAACACCAACGGCCACAGACCGAACTTGGGTTCGACATCGTCGGTGCCGCTCGTCGACTGCCACGCGTGCTCAGGCCCGAGGTAGTTCTCGTACCAGACCGGAGTCGCGACCGCCGCCAGCGAGACATCGGGATGGCCCGGCCGAAACGCGTACTGGTGCAGCGCCGTGGCCGTCGTCGCCAGCAGTCCGTCCTCCTTCGGCGCGATCGCGACCGCGAGCGGTACGTCGCCCTTGGGCAAGCGGGTGGCGGCGACGAGTCGTTCGCTGGTGGCCTGCAACACCTGCAGCGTGCCGTCCGCATAGCCGCAGACGAACAAGCGGCTGCGGCTCGACGCCGCGATGTCGTTCACCGCGAACGCGGGACCAGGGAAGTCGTGGGCAGCGACCAGCTGTGCACCATCGGTCCCGGCCGCTGGCGTCGGCTTGGTGAGGAAGAACGAACGCACGCGGCCGTGGTCATCGCCGACGAGCAAGGTGTTCCTGCCGACCAGGAAGCCGGTCGCCGTGATGCGGGCATCCGCCTCGGGCAACACGTCCAGCGTCTCGGCGAACCGCGGTGCTTCGCAGTCGCGCGCGTCGACGCGCACGAGGCGCCCGTCATTCCACAGCAGGTAGACGTTGTCGCCCGCACCCGCGAGCAGCAGGTGGTCCGGCAGCGCATCGCCCATAGCCAGACCGGGCAAGCCCACACCCGGTCCGGCGAGGGCGACCATGCCGCCGGTCACCGTGGTCTGCACCTCGTCCGTGAGCTGGTTCCTGCGCCTCGACAGCGCGCGCACGTGCAAGCGACCGTCGCTGGTGATCGCAGCGATGCGCTCGCCCTGGCCAGTCTCGGCAAAATCGAGCCGCACGACGTTGGTGCCACCGAGCTGGAACGGTTCGTCGCGCGTGATGCGCAGCGTGTGGCGACGGTAACCGGATTCTGTGCGTTCCCACCACGAGGCATCGTCGCGGGCGCCGGTACCGACCGGCAGCTGCCGCGCTCTTGTGGGCACGGCGTCCGGACCGGGTTCGTCGACGTCGATCGCAACCGTGCTAAGACCGATCCGGCCGTCCCTGCCACCGATGGCGACCTTGCCATCGTGCACGGCCAGACTCGTCAGCGCCGCCGTGTCGAACAGGAGCGCTGCGTCCACCCTGCCGCCGTCGGCCAGGGCTATCGCCGTCACCCAGCCATCGCTGCACAACTGCCAGACGAGTTGTTGATGAGGATCCAGTTCCTGGTGCAGGATCCTCAAGTCCGCTGACCGTGACGCACCCAAGACCACCGTCTTCTGGGTCAGCTCCGCGCCGGTCAGCAGCGGCAGCACGACCCAGACGAGGAAGCCGCACACCAACGCGACCGCGGCGATCGTCGCGAGCCCGCCGAACGTGATGCAGAAGCGCGCCGCCCGGTCACTGTAGCGGACCAGACGGGTGCTCGAACGTTGGCGTTGGAAGCCCGTGAAGGTCGACGGCGGCATGCGACTCCGAGGCAGGGGCAGTCCCCCGGCTCACTGTTGCCTAGCTCATTCCAGGCCGAGCTTGGCGAGTTCCTTCTTCGCCATCTTCGCGGTCAGCGGCAGGTAGCCTTCCTGGACCACGTCCATCTGGCCTTCCTTGCTGAGCACGAAGCGGAGGAACTCGCGGCGCAGCGGATCGAGCTGCGTGCCGGGCTTGCAGTTCACATAGACGAGCAGGAAGCGCGACATCGGGTAGCTGCCGTCGTAGGCATGGTCAGAGGTCGCCTCGATCGGCTTCTGCTTGCCGTCCAGCGCGAGCGGCACCGCGCGCACGTCGGCCGTCTTGTAGCCGATGCCCGAGTAGCCCATCGCGAACTTGTCGCTGGCGACGGCCTGCACGACCGCCGAGCTGCCGGGCTGTTCCTTCACGGTGTCCTTGTAGTCGCCCTTGAACAGCGCGTGCTCCTTGAAGTAGCCGTAGGTCCCCGACGCCGAGTTGCGCCCATAGAGGCTGATGCGCTTGTCGGCCCACACACCCGTGAGGCCGAGGTCGCCCCAGGTCAGGAGTTCCTTGTCGCCGCCGCCCTTGCGCGTCTTGCTGAAGATCGCGTCGACCTGCTGCAGGCTCAGCGACGCGAGCGGATTGTCCTTGTGCACGTAGACCGCGAGCATGTCGATGCTCGTCGCGACCCCGGTCGGCTTGTAGCCGAACGCTTTTTCGAAGTCGTCGACCTCCTGGCTCTTCATCGTGCGGCTCATTGGCCCGAACTGCGCGGTGCCGGCAATCAACGCCGCCGGTGCGGTCGCCGAGCCCTTGCCTTCGACCTCGATCTGCACACCCGGGTAGAGCTTGCGGTAGCTCTCGGCCCAGTGCGTCATCTCGTTGATCATGGTGTCCGAGCCGACACTCTTCAGCGAACCGGCGATGCCAGAGGTGGACTTGTAGGCGGGCAGGTCCGCGTCGACCTTCACGGCCGCATCGACGGCCTGCTTGTCCGACGGTTTGTCCTGCGCTGCTGCGAACGAGGGGAAGAGGAGGAATGCGCCGAGGGCCAGCGCGGTGGGGAACAGGGTCGTCGTCATGATTCTCAGGGCTCCTTGATCGGGCAGTGTTCGGCACTCCCTTGGAGCCAGGAAACCTAGGAACCCACGTGAAGGATCGACGAAGCGATCGTGAGGCTTCGAGGGTCGCCTGCAAAGCACGGCACCTTGGTCGCTGCTTCACGATTGCTTCATCTGCGCGCCTACTTCTTGCGACTCGCCCATGAAACACCTGCACCGCGACCTCGACCTGCTGCAGAAGCGCCTCCTCGA
>JAYUCN010000262.1:0-5353 GCA_043740335.1 Planctomycetota bacterium | reverse complement strand
CTGGAACACGACCAACGCAGGCGACATCAACCTGCGCGTGCTGTTCGGCGGCACCCGCTGACGCTCGCTGGCGAGGAACCGGTGCCGTCACCTATGGTGCCGCGCATGAGTTCCCGCAGCAGCGTCGCAGTCGCCGTCGACAAGCCAGTCCTCAACGTCGCCATGGTCGGCCACGCCTTCATGGGGCGCGCGCACGGCAACGCCTATCGTCAGGCCAACCACTTCTTCGAACTGCCGTTCCGCGTCGTGCCGGCGATCGTCGTCGGTCGCGATCGAGCGCGTGCCGCGGCGGCGGCGAAGAAGCTCGGCTTCCAGTCGTCCAGCGTGGACCTCGAAGCCGTGCTCGCCGATCCTGCCATCCACCTCGTCGACGTCGCCACGCCGAACGACAGCCACCACGCGATCACGATGGCGGCGCTGCACAGCAGGAAGCACGTGCTCTGCGAGAAGCCGCTGGCGATGACGGTGGCCGAAGCGAAGGAGATGCAAGCACTCGCGAAGAAGCAGAAGGTGCGCGTCGGTCTGTGGCACAACTACCGCCGGGCCCCGGCGACGAAGCTCGCCGCGACCATGATCGAGCGCGGCGATCTCGGCGATGTGCGGCAGGTGCGCGCCGTCTATCTCCAGGACTGGCTCAGCGATCCGTCGGTGCCGGCGAGCTGGCGCACGAGCAAGAAGACGTGCGGCAGCGGCGCGCACGGCGACCTCAATGCGCACCTCATCGATCTCACGCGCGCGCTCACGGGGCTCGAGTTCGAGGCCGTGTGTGGCGTGCAGCAGACGTTCACGAAGCAGCGCCCCGATGGCCAGGGAGGCACGAGCAAGGTCGACGTCGACGACGCGTTCTGCTTCCTCGCGAAGTTCAAGGGTGGCGCGATCGGCACCTACGAGGCGACGCGCACGGCACCGGGACGCAAGAACCACAACTGCATCGAGATCTCGGGCAGCAAGGGCTCGTTGCGCTGGAACCTCGAGCGCATGAACGAGCTCGAGGTGTTCTCGTTCGCGGACGCGCGCGACGGCCAGGGCTTTCGGAACATCATCTGCATGGACAGCGTGCATCCCTATGCGGCCAACTGGTGGCCCGACGGGCACATCATCGGTTACGAACACACGTTCGTGCACCACCTCGTCGACTTCGTGCGCGCGCTGCACACGGGGGAACCGTTTGCGCCCGACTTCGACGACGGGGTCGCGGTGCAGGCCGTGCTGGCAGCGGCGCTCGCGTCGACGAGCTCGGGTGGCTGGGTCAAAGTCGCGCGGTGACCGTGCACGCGGTAGCGTCTGTCTGCTCCTCCCAGCAGCAGGAACTCCTCCCATGATGAAAGGCCCCGGCATCTTCCTCGCGCAGTTCATGGCCGACACGGCTCCCTTCAACCGCTTCGACACGGCGTGTCGCTGGGCGGCGGGGCTCGACTACACGGGCGTGCAGGTGCCGTCGTGGGACGCGCGCTGCCTCGACCTCAAGAAGGCCGCGGCGAGCAAGTCCTACTGCGACGAGCTGCGTGGCACCGCGACTGCGGCCGGCCTGCAGATCAGCGAACTCAGCACCCACCTGCAGGGCCAGCTCGTCGCCGTGCACCCGGCCTACACGTCGATGTTCCAGTGCTTCGCGCCGCCCGACGTGAACACGCCCGACGCGATGTGTCGCTACGGCAGCGAACAGGTGCGGCTCTGCCTCAAGGCGAGCCAGTACCTCGGGCTGTCGGCGATGCCGACGTTCAGTGGCGCGCTCATGTGGCACACGATGTATCCGTGGCCGCAGCGGCCGGCGGGTCTTGTCGAAGAAGGCTTCAAGGAACTCGCGCGGCGCTGGCGGCCGCTGCTCGACTACGCCGAGGAGTGCGGCATCGACTGCGCGTTCGAAGTGCATCCCGGTGAGGACCTGCACGACGGCGCTTCCTACGAGACGTTCCTCGACCACGTCGACGAGCATCCGCGCGCGTGCCTGCTGTTCGACCCGAGCCACTTCGTGCTCCAGCAACTCGACTACCTGCAGTACATCGAGCTCTACCACGAGCGCATCAAGTGCTTCCACGTCAAGGACGCCGAGTTCCGGCCGAACGGGCGCGTGGGCGTCTACGGTGGCTACCAGAACTGGCAGAACCGCGCCGGCCGGTTCCGTTCGACGGGCGATGGCCAGGTCGACTTCACGGGCATCTTCACGCTGCTGACGAAGTACGGCTACGAGGGCTGGGCGACGATCGAGTGGGAGTGCTGCTTCAAGGACAGCCAGCAGGGCGCGGAGGAAGGGGCACCCTTCATCGCGCAGCATCTCATCACGCCGCCGGCGCGCGCGTTCGACGACTTTGCGGGCGGCAAGGTCGACAAGGCGGCGGTGCGCAGGGCGCTCGGGCTCGAGTAGGCGCTCACACTTCCGAGGCGACCGGCGACGACGCGCGCGCAGAGCCGGCCGGCAGCTCGGCACTCCGGTAGCGGAACTCGCCGAGCAGGATCGGGATCGTGACCTTGACCATCAGTGTGAACAACAGGAAGCCGATGGCGAACACGCCCATCGCGATCGCGAACTCGTTGGTGGACGGGAAGTACTCGTAGACCTCGCCGAGCGTGTCCGGCGTGAAGCCCGGGATCACGAGCCCCATGCCCTTCTCGAGATAGACGCCGCCGTAGATGAGGACGCAGCCGATGTTGAGAGTGACCGGGTGGCGGCGCGTCTTCGGGATCAGGAAGAGGACGACGGCCACCAGCGAGGCGCCGACCGAGGCCCACATGTAGGGCACGATCGCGGTGTGTCCCGCCACGCCGAAGAACATGTACTCCAGGTGCAGGCGATGCTCGGTGTTGGAATAGGCCACCGTGAACACTTCGGCGCCGAACAGGAACAGATTGACCACCATCGCGTACGCCATGAGCTCGGCGACCTTCCAGATGGCGGCGTCCTCGATGTGGAAGCGCGTGAACCGGCGCAGGAACTGCATCAGGATCAACAGGATCGCCGGCCCTGAGCAGAACGCCGAGGCGATGAAGCGCGGCGCCAGGATGGCCGAGTTCCAGAGCGGTCGCGCGACAAGCCCGTTGTAGAGGAACGCCGTCACCGTGTGGATGCCGATCGCCCACGGGATCGAGAGCAACACCAGCGGCACGAACACCGACTTGCGCGGCTTGCCGCCCATGAAGTTCGCGTAGAGCAGGTAGGTGACGATGACGACGTTGAGCACGAGGTAGCCGTTCAGCACGAGCACGTCCCAGGCGAGCAGCGACGACGGCAGGTTGAGGGTGCCGAGTCCCGGCAACAGGTTCAGCAGCCGGTCGGGCCGGCCGACGTCGACCAGCACGAACAGGCCGCTCATGGTCACCGCGGCGATCGCCAGCAGTTCGCCGAGCACGACGACCTCCTTGATCGGCTTCCATTCGTAGACGTAGGCCGGGATCACCAGCAGCACCGCGGCCGCCGCCACGCCGACGAGGAACGTGAAGTTGCCGATGTAGAACGCCCAGGACACCTGGTCGCGCATGCTGGTCGTCACGAGCCCCTGGTCCAGCTGCTGCCAGTATGCGAACGCGCCTGTGACCGCCATCACCGTCAGCATGGCCATCCATGTCCAATAGACCGCGTTGCCACGCAGGACGAGGCGGGCGCTGCCCACTGCGAACTGTTTCCAGTGATCCAGGCGAACCACGGCGACCTCCTGTCAGCCGACGTAGTAGTAGAAGCGCGGCTGCGTGTTCAACTCGCCCTTCAGCACGAACACACGCTTGTGCTCCAGCACGTAGCGGATCTCGCTCTTGGGATCGAGCATGTTGCCGAACTTGCGCGCCCCGACGGGACAGGCTTCGACGCAGGCGGGGTAGCGCCCATCGCGCACACGGTGGATGCAGAACGTGCACTTCTCGACGACGCCCTTGGGGCGCGGCCGGTTGCCGAGGTAATGCGTCTTTGGATTCATTTGCTCGGCCGGGATCGCAGGTTCCTGCCAGTTGAAGTGGCGCGCGCCGTACGGGCACGCGGCCATGCAGCAGCGGCAGCCGATGCAGCGGTCGTAGTCGATCACGACAATGCCGTCGGGCTCCTGCCAGGTGGCCTGGACCGGACAGGACTTCACGCAGGGTGCGTTGCGGCAGTGCATGCAGGCCATCGGCAGGTAGAAGTGTCCGGGCTGCGGCACCTGCTCGGCGTCGTAGTAGGGATCGGCATGCTCGAAATCGATGCCCTTGTCCTTGTCCATCTCGAGCACGCGGATCCATTCGATCGCGGGCTCGCGGCCCTGGTTGTTCTCCTCCACGCAGGCCTTGACGCAGCGGCGGCAGCCGATGCAGCGGCCGATGTCGAGCGCATAGCCGAGGTCGACACCGGGCTTGGCGCCTTGTGCGCTGACCTCGACCGCCTTGCCATAGCGCTTGCTGTAGTCCTGTTCGAGTTGCAGAACGATGCCGGCGATCTCCTCGTGCGACAGTTCGCGCAGATGGTCGCGGAACAGGCCCGTGTGCGTGACGTCGCTGCAGCCGCTGGCGGCGGCGGCGACGCAGCCGCTGACGACGCAGAGGAAATCGCGCCGGGAGACGGTCTTCTCGGTCGTGGGTGCAGGTTCGTTCATTGCGTCCTCCGGGGCCGCTTGGGTGGCGGCACTGGCTTCTCTGGTTTGAAGTGCGGTGCATGCGCGTCATGGCAGCTGGCACAACGCAGCGCGGTCGCGGTTCCCTCGAAGCTGCCGGTGCGCAGCCCGTGCGCTCCGGCTGCCCAGTCGCGCAACTGGTGGCCGTGGCATTGACCGCACAGCAGGTGGGCGTCGCCGTAGGCCAGCAGCGCACCGCTCGCCGTGCGCAGCTGGTCACGAGCCTTGCTGTCGTGGCAGTCGAAGCACCAGAGGCGCTCGCCGCCGTGGTTCAGCACGATCTCCTGGTGCGCGGTCGTCAGGGTATGACGAGCGGTGCGCACCGGCAGGTCCGGTTCGTGACAATCCGAGCACGGGAACGCGCCCGCGGTCATCGTCGGCGGTGCGGCGAGCACGACCTCGGACTTGCTGATCGGCGCCGCCGACGCGGACGCCGATGCTGCTGGTGGCTCGCCACCGCAAGCAGCCAGCAGCAGCGCGAACAGCAGTGTCCGGTTGCCGCGGGCAACCGACGCAACGATGCCGTGGTCCTCGTGCGTCCTCACTGCTTCTTCTCGTCCTTCTTCTCACCCGCCTTGCCGTCGGTCTTGGGCTTCGGTGGCGAGGCGCACTTGCCGTCGGCGGTGCCCTTGCGACAGATGCACTGCGCGTCACAACCGCAGACCAGCATGGCGGCCCGCTCGGCGTCGGTGCGCGGCTTCAACGGATTGAGGTGACGGATCTCGTCGACGAACTTGTGGAAGCAGAACGGCTTGTAGCCCGGGCTCTCGTCGTTGTGG
>JAYUCN010000261.1:0-2182 GCA_043740335.1 Planctomycetota bacterium | reverse complement strand
CCGGCGGCGGCAACTTCCGCCTTTGCCACTACGCGGTCCTCAACGACCACCTGCATCTCCTGGTCGAAGCCCGTGACCGGCAAGCCCTGACGCGAGGCCTGCAGGGCCTCGCGATCCGCGTTGCCAAAGCGTTGAACAGGCTTTGGCAACGGCATGGCAAAGTGTTCGCCGACCGTTACCACGATCGCATCCTGAAGACCCCGCGCGAAGTCCGCAACGCGATCCGCTACGTGCTCGCCAACGGCAAGAAGCACGCGGCCCAAGGCCGCGAGGTCGCGGTGCCGCAGGTGATCGATACGTTCACTTCGGCGCCTTGGTTCGATGGGTTCCGGGAGACGGTGACGGTGCGTGGCATCGAAGCGATGCCACGCCCCGTCACCGAAGCACGCACGTGGATGCTGACGATCGGCTGGCGTCGGCACGGGCTGCTCAGCGTGCACGAGATGCCTGCCGCTGGTTGATTGCGGTGTGAGCACGCTGCCACGCATTTCGGGGCGTGAGATGGAGCGTGCGATCACCCGCCCGTGATCGCGGGCAGCGTCGCCTTCTTGAGGAACAGCACGGCGAAGCACGTCGCTTCCATCAAGCTCCCGCGCGGGTGCTCGGTCCGGAAGGCGCCGCGGTTCTGCTGCGGCAGGAGCTGCAGCGCGCCTTCGTAGTACCAGTCCCGACCCTGCACGTACGCCACGCCCGCGAGCTCGCATGTGCGTTCGAGGCCGTAGAGGTAGTAGTACCAGTTGTCGTCGGCGCGATCGATGTAGCCGGGGTTGGTGCGCACGTGGAACTCGGCGGCGAGCCAGGCGAACCCGCTCGCGATCGCGGCCTCGACCTTCGGCATCACGTCCGCCTTGCCGAGTCCCGTCTGCATCATGCCGGCGCGCGCGATCACGAGCCCGCCGACGCCGGCCATCGTCATCGAGCCGTAGGCGGGGCGATCGGGTTCCTGGTAGGCGTAGCCGCGTGCGGGCACGAGCCCGCTGCCCACACGCGTGCCCTTGCTGGCGGCCTTGCCGTTCCCCGCGAGCTCGCGGTAGGTGGTCAGCACAAGACGCAGCTCGCGACCGTTGGCATCTGCCTGGACTTCGAGCAGATGGTTCGCCGCGGCGCGCCACACGCTCGACGGCACGTCGAGTTGGCACTGTTGCGCCGCCCAGAGGCCGAGCAGTGCGTACTGGTTCACGGAGTTGTCGAAGCGCGGACCCGCGACGTAGTTGAAGCGCAGGCGGTAGCCCGCATCGACGCGGGTGTCAGAGTTCAAGCGCAGCGCCGCGAGCCACTCGGCGGCCAGCAGCTTGTCCGCAGCAGTGAGTTGCCGCGGCTTGGGCGCCAAGAGAGCGCCCGAACGCAGCATCTCGCCTTCGTTGGGCGGCGCGTAGCGGGCGGCCATCGCCATGAGCGCGACGCCGAGCGAGTAGCTGTCGACGAGCACACGTCGCCGCAGTTCGTCGAAGCCGGCGACCACGACCGGATCGTCGGGCGGCACGTCCGCATGCAGCAGCGTGAGCAGGGCCAATGCCAGGCGACCACTGCCGTAGCTGCGCGCGCCATCCGCCTGGTCCTTCAGGTAGGGCCGGCCGAGGTCCTTCAGTTCGCGCTGGATCCAGGCTGCTCCGTCGCGGATCGCCTTGGCCACCGCGGCGCGAAAGGCCGCGTCCTGATTCTCGTGCACCTCGATCAGATCCCACTGGTCGGCGACCACGAGCTTGCGGAACGTACCCTTGCCGTCTTCGAAGACGAGCGTCAGTTCGGCGTGGAACGAGCGCACGGCACCGGCCGCGGCGTCGAACATGCGTGTCACGGTGAGCGTTCCGTTCGCCGTGCGCTTGCACAACGGCCGGATGAACTTCTGCAGCGCGGCCTTTCCCTCGCCGGGCCGCACTTCGGGATCGGCGGTCGCGACCGCCAGCGTGAACGACTGCTTGCCGTCCGCGGTCGCGGCGTCGACGCGGCCCGTGAGCACGAGGTCGCCGAACGGCACGAGGCGCAGGTAGCGCAGGCGCGTGTTGGTGCCGAGGCGCAGATCGCACGCGACGGCGCGCAGCACGTCGCGCAGGTCGCGCGGTTCGTCGGCGATGGCGCGCTGGTCCTGGGTCAGTTCCCCGTGGCACAACCACGGTGACGACACGAGGTGCGGCAGCAGTCCCGCGGGCGGCTCGTCGTGCGCTTCGAGCTTCGCGACCGC
>JAYUCN010000260.1:0-5367 GCA_043740335.1 Planctomycetota bacterium | reverse complement strand
TCCTCTCCTCGCTGCAGAACCGCACGACGCGGCAGCGCGTCTTCGAAGCCTCCAGTGCGCGCTGCAGCCGCGGCAACGAGAACGACACCAAGGCACTCGTGCTGAAGCTCGCGCACCTGCGCGCCGAGCGCGCCGCCCTGCTCGGCTTCCCGAACCACGCCGCCTACGTGCTCGCCGACCAGATGGCAGGCACACCGGCGGCCGTCGACAAGATGCTCGCGAGCATGACGGCGTCGATCGTCAGCAAGACCAAGGCCGAGGCAACCGAACTGCAGGCCTGGCTCGACCAGGCGCAGCCCGGCACGAAGCTCGCACCGTGGGACTGGTCGTTCGTCGCCGAGCAGGTGCGCAAGCAGCGCTACGACTTCGACGAGGGCGCCGTGAAGCAGTACTTCGAACTCGATCGTGTGCTGAAGGACGGCCTCTTCTTCCTCATGCACGAGCTCTACGGCATCGACGTGCGCGAGCGCAAGGACCTGCCCGTCTACCATCCCGACGTGCGCGTCTTCGAAGTGTCCGACGCCGACGGCAGCGCCATCGGCCTCTTCTACGCCGACTACTTCGCGCGGCCGAGCAAGCGCGGCGGTGCGTGGATGGACAACTTCGTCGACCAGAGCGGACTGCTCGGTCAGCGGCCCGTCATCGTCAACGTCATGAGCATCCCGAAGGCAAGCGCCGGCCAGCCGACGCTGCTGAGCTTCGACGAGGTCACGACGATGTTCCACGAGTTCGGCCACGGCGTGCACGGACTGCTGAGCCGCGTGCGCTTCCCGCTGCTGTCGGGGACGAGCGTGCCGAGAGACTTCGTCGAGTTCCCGTCGCAGTTCCACGAAGACTTCGCCTTCGACCCGGCGGTGCTCGCGCGCTGCGCGAAACATTGGCAGACGGGCGAGGCGATGCCGAAGCAACTCGTCGACAAGATTCGCGCGGCCCGCACGTTCGGCCAGGGCTTCGCGTCGCTCGAGTACATCGCCGCCGCACTGCTCGACATGGCGTGGCACTCGCTGCCACCGGGCACCGAGGTCAAGGACGTCGCGAAGTTCGAGGCCGAGGCGCTCCAGCGCGCGGGCGTCGCCTACGACCTCGTGCCGCCGCGCTACCGCACGACGTACTTCTCGCACGTCTGGCCGGGCGGCTACTCGGCGGGCTACTACGCCTATCTCTGGAGCGAGGCGCTGGCGGCCGACGCGTTCGCCGCGGTCATGGAGCGCGGCGGCATCTCGCGCAAGAACGGCATGAGCTTCCGCGACGCGGTGCTGTCGCGCGGCATGACACGGGAGCCGATGCTCATGTTCACCGAGTTCCGCGGCCGTGAGCTGGACACCAAGGCGTTGCTCAAGCGGCGCGGGTTGTTGTGAAGCGCGCGTAGAGGGCGCCGGCAGTCCAGATCGCGGCGAGGATGCAGAGGATCGGCCACAACGCGGGCCACACCTCGGGTAGCCAGCGTCCCACCGCGGCGTTCAATGTGCCGAAGCCCACGCCATTGGGGGGAACCGGCACGAGGATGTTGACGCGTAACAGGAATCCGGGCTCGGCGAACAGGTTCGTAGGCCACGAGATCGTCTGCCACGGCGGCACGAACACCATCGCGACGGTGCCAAGCCCCACGACCGTTAGGAACGCGGCGCGATGGCGAAGCGCGAGGAAGCGCAGCGACGCGATCACCAGCGGCATGACGACGAGGTTGGTATGGCGCTGCCAGTCCCACGCGATGCAGAAGATCGCGAGGATGCCGCCGAGCACGAGCCACAGATGCCAGTGCTCGCGGCCGTTGCTGCGCGTGTGCTGGAACCACGCGAGGATCGCCAGCACCGGGCCGAAGGCGACGGTCCACTGCACGCACGCGAGCACGAGTACGCAGAAGGTGCCGCCCGGGAACAGCGGATAGTCGACGAAGAAGTCGACGGAGTAGCGCTGGTGCGCGGTCGCCTTCACGTAGAAGTAGTAGGCGGCGTAGAGGCCCACGGCCGCCGCGGCGCCGATCACATCGCACCACGAGCCGCCGCCCGCGCGACAGCGCACGAACCAGAGCCACGGCAACAGGAAGGCAGCGAGTTCGTGGTTGAGGAGGTTCGCGAAGAACAGGCTCCAGAAGACCACGGGCCGCCGTTCCGCGAGCAGTGCCCAGAAGAACAGCGCGTAGGTGAGGGCGTCGCTGTAGCCAACCCAATGCAGCTTGTACATCTGCACGGGTGCGAGCAGTGCAACTGCGACCGTCACGAGCGCTGCATCGAACACCTTCGCATCGCGACGCCGGCAGAAGTAGAAGATCGTGCCGAGCAGCACCACCGACAGCCCGCGCACGAACTGGACGTAGTGCGGCGGCCCGACGAAGCCGAGCAGGTGGGCCAGCAAGGGCGCCAGGATGCGATGCGGGAGGTCACCGACGAAGGCGAACGGGTCCTTCGACATCTTCTCCCATTCGAGACCGAAACCTATCGCCACATCCAGCGATGGCACGAACAGACACGAGAGCCAGTACGCGACACAGCCGGCGATGAGCGCGAGCGCGAGCTCGGCGGCAATGCGACGACCTGAGCCGCCATCGAGATCGACACCAACGCGCGAAGCCGGAGCGCGATCGGTCGGCGATGAAGAATCAGGCATGTGCAGCGAAGGCCGAAGGCACCCGCACGCTACGGAGCTGCTACGGAGCGGTCAAGCGAACCGCTGCGGCGCGCAGGCGCACGGCGGATAGAGTGCGCGCGCCATGCGGAGCCCGATGCTCTGGCTCGCGCTCGCGTGCCACCTGTTCCTTGCCACGGGCTATGCGGTTCTCACGCCGAGCTTCGAAGGGCCCGACGAGAACAGCCACTACGAGTACGCGTGGCACATCGCAAACGCCGCGCAATTGCCTCTGTCGCCTGGCCTCGCGTCGGCCCGCGGACTGCCGCAGACGGAAGGCGCCGTGCTCGCGCACCATCCGCCGCTCTACTACGCGCTGCTGGCGGTGTGCCTCGCGACGTTCGGCGAAGACGACACGGTGTTCGGACCGATCCCGAACCCGACCTTCGGCGATCCGGCGAGCACCGGCCAGCACCTGCACTTCCTGCACGGCGGCGACGAAACCTCGCCATGGGGCGAGGGACGCCAGGTGTTGCTCGGACTGCGGCTCGTGTCGGTGCTGCTGGGCCTCGCTTCGATCTTCGGCGTGCATCGACTCGGTCGCGTGTGCTGCCCGGCACAACCGGCCGTCGCCGACACGGCGGCACTGCTCGTCAGCTGCTTGCCGATGTGGTCCTTCCTGCACGGCGTGCTCAACAGCGACAACCTCGCCACCCTGCTCGCCACGGTGACCGTGCTGATGCTCGTGAAGATCGCGCGCAGCGAACGGCTCGCGACCGGCACGGTGCTCGGGACGGGCGTACTGCTCGCGCTCGCGTTGCTCACGAAGCTCACGGCGCTGTTCCTGGCGCCGCTCACCGTCGTCGTCTTCGCGCTGGCGATCCGGCGCGACGCGCGCGCCGGCCACGGGCGGCGCGCGCTCGTTCTGACGTTGGGGAGCCTCGTCACGACCATCGCGATCAGCGGCTGGATGTTCGTGCGGAACGCGCAGCTCTACGGCGATCCGCTCGCGCTGTCGGCGCACGACGCGGCGTTCCAGCCGATCCCCGCCGAGTTTCGTTGGCACTACTTCTGGGGCACGGCGCCATGGCCCGCTTCGGTGCCGTCGTTCCTGCCCGACGTGTTCACGTCGCTGCTCGGACGTTTCGGCTGGTTCCACCTGCCGCCGCATCCGGCCCTGGTCTGGGCCGGCGCAGCCCTCACGGTCTGCGCCTGCCTCGGGCTCGTACTACTCGCCTTCGATCGCTCACGAATGCCGCGACCGCTGTGGTTGCTCGTCGGTGCGTGCCTGCTCGTGTTCGCAGGCACCGCGCACTTCAACCTGACGGCGCCGCAGCCACAGGGACGTCTGTTGTTCCCGGCGGTCGGACCGGCCGCGGTCCTGTTCGCAGCGGGGCTGCTGCGCCTGGGGCAGATGCTGCACATGCAGCGCGTGGGCCGCTGGCTCTGCGCGCTGCCGCCGCTCGTCGGCGCCGTCGTGCTCTTGCTGTGGTTCAAGCCCGCGTTCGATCCATCGCTGGCACCCGGCCCCGATCACTACGCGTCGATGGTCGGCGGCGTCGTCGACGAAGTGCACACGCCAGGCATCATGTGGCGCGAACCGTTCCCCGCGCTGCCAGCGAACGTGCCACCGACGCTGCGTTGGTCCGATCCTGGCGCCGGCCCCGACGTGCTCTACTCGCTCTACGCGTACGACGACCACGGCCGCGTGTGGCTCGCTTCGTACGAGTGGGGAGTTGCGTTGCGCGGGGGTGAGGCAGTCGTGTCGGAAATGGCGTGGAGCCTCCTGCCGAAGGGACGCGACCTGTTCCTCGAACTGCGGCGCGTGCCGGACTGGCGCAAGGGCGAACGGCTCGACGAAGTGCCGGCAAGCGCGCCGTTGCGCTGCCGCCGCGAGTAGCCATCGAACGCGTCACGCGTGCGGGCGCCCGAGGTCGCCGCGCAGAGCCTGGCCACCGGTCGACCGACTGCTATCCTGCTCCCCCGCACGCGCCCGTAGCTCAATTGGACAGAGCATCAGACTTCGAATCTGAGGGTTGCAGGTTCAAGTCCTGCCGGGCGTACCAACCTAACTTCGCCAGGCCTCTTGTGATGAGGCCCCAGTCGGTCTCGTAGGCCGAGTCTGTGTGGCGCTGGATCTGCGTTTCTACCGCAGAAACTACCGCACAAGACTCACCATGACTCGCTACCCGAGCGATCGAATCCCGACGCTCCGACTCCATCGACGCACCCGCCAAGCGGTCGTCACCTTGACCAATCCCAAAGGCACTCGCAGGGACTACTACCTCGGCCGCTACGGCTCCGAGGACGCCAGGACGAAGTACAACGGCCTCGTCTCCCGCTGGCTGTCGGCTGAACGCCAACTGCCCAGCGCCGATCTCCGCACTGCCGGCGACGTGCCGATGACGGTCGAAGCCCTCTGCGAGCGCTTCGTGGAGTGGGCCAAGACCTACTACCGTCACCAAGACGGATCGCCGACCGGCGAAGCGGCCAACATGAGCCGCGCCGCGGCGCTGCTCATGGAGAAGTTCGCCAAGCTGCATCCCGCGGATGTCTCCCCCAACAGGTTGCGCGAGTTCCAGCAGCGACTCGTGGATGCCGGACTCGTGCGCGGCTACGTGAACGCCACGGTGCGCCGCGTGCGCCAGATGTTCCGCTGGGCAGAAGCACGTGAGTGGGTGCCGGCTGCGACGTATGCACGCCTTCTGACGGTGGGCAGCCTGAAGGCTGGTCGCTGCGAGGCGCCGGAGGGAAAGGGGCTCGGCCCCGTCAATCGCAAGGTCGTGGAAGCCACCGTCCCTC
>JAYUCN010000259.1:0-5369 GCA_043740335.1 Planctomycetota bacterium | reverse complement strand
CAGCGCGCGCTTGATCTGGTGTCTCGTCATCTCGCCGTCAAGTACCTGGGCCAGGCGGATTTCCGGCGTGACTTCCGCGGTGACTTCCGCGGTAGTTTCCGGGGTGACTTCCGGGGTCGCCGGCGTCAACAACCGCCCGAGAGTCTGGATGAACTGACCGCCGCTCTGCCGGAACTCCGGCGTAGGTAGCTCGGCCTCACGGCATCGCGCGATCATGTCGAGGATGTCGCTGCCCGCCTTCTCGGCGTACCGGGCCAGGAACATCGGCTCGGCGATCAGCGGGTTGCGCGGGATCGACGCGTGCGGCACGCGCAAGTCGCCGAGCGTGAGCGCGGATGGCAGCTCGCCAGGATTCCAGACCTCCAGGCGGTCGGCGAACAGCATCACCTGCACGCTGGCGTTGCTGGCGTAGTCGCGGTGCGCCACGGCGTTGACGATGGCTTCGCCAACCACTTCGCGGGGCAGTTCGTAGTCGACGGGAGCCTGCGGGCCCAGCGCGCGCGTTCCTACACGGCGCGCGATCTTCGACATGACGAAGTCCACGGCCTGATCCCCCAGCTCCAACACTGTGCCCTTGTAGATCTGGTAGGACGGGATGGGCTTCTGCACTTCGGTGCCGTGGAAGTGCATGCACTTGACCTCGGAGGTCAGCAGGAACCGCTGGGGTTGCTGCGCGAACAGCAGCACCGCGGCATGGCTGGGCTCGCCGCGATCGAGCAGGTTGAGGTGCGCGAGTGCGGCCGCGATGGGGTGCCCGGCGGCAGGGGATAGCCACGCTGCGACTGGGCGCGAGACAGGAAGAGGTCGAGATTCTCTTTGGACAGGTCGGCGATGGTTGCGTCGGGCCAGGCGGCGGCGTCGAGCGGTTTGGTGCGCAGTCGCCCAGTGCGGTCGAGGTGATCGACGAGGCTCGCATAGAGAGCGGCGGTCAGTTCGGCGGTTTCCTTGAAGCGGCGACAATCCAAAGCCATCCAGAAACCGCGCAAGGCTGATGTTTCCTGGCCTGGACGGCTGCGGCAATCTTATACGAGAGGTCGCAGGTCGCGTCGGTGAGCCGACAGGTTCGCAGGCGCTCACCGCACCGCCTCGACGTGCGCGACCATGTGCGCGTAGATGCCGCCGCGCGCCATGAGCTCGCCGTGTGTGCCGGCCTCGGCGATGTGCCCCTTCTCGAGCACGAGGATGCGGTCGGCGCGCCGCACGGTCGACAGGCGATGGGCGACGACGAGCGCCGTGCGGCCGCGCAGCGACGCTTCGAGCGCGTGCTGCAACCGCGCTTCGGACTCGCTGTCGATGCTGGCCGTCGCTTCGTCGAGCACGAGCACGTCGGGCTCGACGACGAGCGCCCGCGCGAACGCGAGCAGTTGCCGTTCGCCCTGCGAGAACGTGCCACCGCGTTCTTCGACCTGCGATTGCAGGCCCTGCGGCAGCCCGCGCACGAATGCCGAAGCACCGACCGTGTCGAGAGCCCGCCAGACGCGCGCTTCGTCGATGCCACGATCGAACAGGCGCACGTTGTCGAGCACGGTGCCCGTGAACAGGTAGACGTCCTGCGCGACGACCGCGATGCGCGCCCGCAGCGAGTCGGGGTCGAGGTTGCGCACGTCGACACCGTCGAGTCGCACGGTGCCGCTCGTCACGTCGCGCAGTCGCGCCAGCAGCGACAGCACCGTCGTCTTGCCGGCTCCGGTCGGGCCGACGATGGCGATCGTCTGCCCTGGTGCGGCCGTGAACGAGAGCTCGTGCAGCACCGGTGTGCCCGTGTTGTAGGCGAAGGAGACCGCGTCGAACTCGACCTTCGCCGGCGTGCCGCGCACGGTTCGCCGCGCGTCTGGGTTGGGCGGCGGGAAGCGCGGCTCACCGAGCATCTGGAACACCCGTTCGCAGCTCGCGAACGCCGCCTGCAGCACGTTGTACTTTTCGCCGAGTTCCTTCACGGGCCCGGACAGGAGCGCATAGTAGAGCCAGAACTGCACGAACTGACCCGGTTGCAGCGTGCCTTCGAGCACCGCCGTGCCGCCGAACCACAACAGGCCCACTGTCGTCGCGCGCAGCGCGAAGTCGACGAGCGCGAAGAACACGGAGAAGTGCAGCACGGTGGCGCGCCAGGCGTCGGCTGTGTCGTGGTTGCGCTCGGCGTAGCGGCGGGCGACGGCGGCTTCGCGGCCGAACGCGCGCGTCGTGCGCACGCCGCCGATGAGTTCCGTCGTGTAGGCGTTCTGGAGCGCGAGCCGGCCGCGCACGGCGCGGTAGGCGCGCTGCGCGTTGCGACGGAACAGGACACTGAGCAACACGACGACGGGTGTCGTCGCCACCGTGAACAGCGCGAGGTTGCTGTCGAGGAAGAACAACACGACCAGCACACCGCCGATCTTCAGCAGGTCGAACACCGACTGCAGCACGCCCGTGGCGATGAGCTCGTTGAGGTTCTCGACGTCGCTCGTGATGCGCGTCGTCAGCTTGCCGGCCGGGTTCTTCTCGTGGAACGCGAGCCCCGCCGAGAGCAGGTGGTCGAACAGGTGCCGCCGCACGTCGCGGATCACGCGCTGCCCGTTCCACGCGGTGAGCAGGCCGTAGGCGTAGCCGAGCAGGGCGCCCCCAGCGGTCGTGCCGAGGAAGCCGAGCGCGTACCACGCGAGTGCCGCCATCCGGTCGTCCTGAGCGTCGCTGCCCCGCATCGGTCCGTCGATCGCGTGCCGCAGCAGCCATGGCCCCGCCATCTCGAGCAGGAACGACACGAACAGGATCGAGAGGCAGGCGGCGAAACCGCGCCGGTACGGCCGCACGAACGGCCACAGGGCGCGCACGAAGCCGAGCTGGAAGCGTCCCTCGGGTGCATCGTCGAGGTACGGGTCGCTCACGCGCGCTCCTCGGGCTCGCTCTCGAGTGCTTGCGCTTCGCTCTGGCGGCGGAAGGCGGCGGCGTAGAGGCCGCGCTCGGCGAGCAGCGATCGATGGTCGCCGCGTTCGCGCACGCGGCCGTGCTCGAGCACGAGGATCAGATCGGCGTCGGTGAGCACCGACAACCGGTGCGAGGCGATGAGCATCGTGCGACCGCGCCGCTCCTGGTCGAGGCCGCGCAGGATGCGGCGTTCGGTGACGGGATCGACGGCCGACAGCGTGTCGTCGAGCAGCAGACCGGGCCGTTCGCTGAGCAGGGCACGCGCGAGCGACACGCGCTGCTTCTGACCACCCGACAATGTGACGCCGCGTTCGCCGACGATCGTCGCGAGTCCCTCACGCAACTGCGGCAGGTCCTGGTCGAGGGCCGCGGCCGCGACGGCGGCATCGACGGCACCTTCCTGGCCGGCCTCGCGCGCGAACGCGACGTTGGCGGCGACCGTGTCGCTGAACAGGAACGGTTCCTGCGGGGCCAGTGCGAACAGTTCACGCAGGCAGTGCGGCGCCAGGTCGAGCACGTCGTGCTCGTCGACGAAGATGGTGGAGCGCGGCGGATCGTAGTAGCGCATGAGCAGCGCCAGCAGCGTCGACTTGCCGCTGCCGACGGGACCGACGAGGCCGAGCTTCTGCCCTGGTTCGAGCTCGAACGACACGTCCTGGAGCGCTGGTCGGTTCGAACCCGGGTAGGTGAAGGTGAGGCCTTGCACGCGCAGGCGACCGCGCAGCGGCGGGCTTTGTCCGGCAGTAGCCTCGGGTGCTTGCTCGAACAGCTCGGCGATGCGGATGCCGGCCGCGTAGGCGCGCGGTAGCGTCGCCAGGGTCCAGCCGAGGATCTCCAGCGGGAACGTCATCAGCGCCAGGTAGCCCGTGAACTGGAACAACTGCCCGATCGTGATGGCACCCGCGACCACCTGGTGGCCGCCGACGAGCAGCACGCCGAGCATGACGACGCCGCTCGTCGAGTGCGACATGGCGTTGAGCAGCGAGCGCAGCCGCACGAGCCGCAGGTTGGCGAGAAGGTAGCGGCGGTTCTTCGTCGCCATGGCGGCGCGTTCGCGCGGAACGGCACCGAACTGCTGCACGACCCGGATGCCCGCGAAGTCCTCCTGGGCCCGCTGCGAGATCTCGGCGATCGCCTCCTGCGACTTCTTGCTCCACAGGTGCAGGCGCGGCACCAGGAAGCGCATCGCCACGAACAGCACGCCGAACACGCCGAGGCTCGCAAGCGTCACCGGCACGTCCATCTTCATCATGAGCCACATGCCGGATGGCAGCAGGCACAGCGTGCTGCCACCGTGCAGGAGCAGGGGCCCCATGACGAAGCGCACGAGCTCGACGTCCTGCGTGAGCCGGCTCACGACGTCGCCCGTGCGCGAGCGGTCGTACCAGGCGATGGGCAGCCGCTGCAGATGGGCGACGAGGTCGTTCTTGAGTGCTTCTTCGACGTGGCGTGACGCGTCGATGAGCGTCTTGCGCGAGACGTAGCGGCTCGCCGCTTCGATCACGGCCAGGCCGAGCAGCAGCCAACAGGTATCGCGCAGCGTGTCGCGCGAGCCGCCGTCAGCGAGCCGGTCCAACGTTTCGCCGAGCAGGCGCGGCATCCACAACGAGACAGCGGCGTGCACGGGGATGCACAGCGTGCCCAGAAGGATGATGCCGGTGTGGCGGCGCAGCAGGGCGGTGGGCCGCCCGAAGGCGCGCGCGATCGAACGGGACCAGGACAAGACGCGCAGCATCGACCTTCCGCGGTGGTGTTGCAAATGTCGGCAGCACGGCGTTGCTGGCGCACGCGTCCCGACTCGGGACACCGATGCTGGATCCGCAGCATCGCGGAGGGGCCGTCGGCCGATACAGCCCGACAACCATGCCGAGGCCCGAACCCTCTCTGGAGATGCTGCCCATGCGACTGTCTCATGTACGAAAGGAGGCCGGATTCACGTTCGCCGAACTCGCGTTCGGCATGTTGATCCTGGTCATCGGTGCGGTGGTGTTGATCGACCACCTGGCGATCAACTTCCAGACGACGAACACCGAACGCGACCGCGTGTTCGCCTACAGCAAGGCGCAGGCGATCCTCAGCGAGGTCCAGGGCTTCGTCGATCGTGGCCAGGTCGATGCCGCGGTCGACCTCGACATTCTCGACGACGGCGTCGTCAACAAGACGGTGCTGACGATCCAGACGGATGCGTTCGGGGCGCTCGTCGCACCGGACCACGTCGTCTCCGGCAACTACCAGCGCGACGGCCAGTGGATCTGGTCGCGGCGCATCACGGTGCAGCCGTTCCTCGGCCTCAACAACCGCAACGTGCGCTACGTGACGGTGCGCATCTACCGCAAGGACCGCGAGGGCAACGACCATCCGATGGCGGACCTGTCGGCGGTCATCAACTCGGCCGGCAGCGCGTTCCCGACCACGCAGGTGTTCGACATCTACCTGGTGGCGATCGAGAACATCCCTGGCTGGTGGGT